>JBDSSV010000058.1:0-6069 GCA_039928535.1 Burkholderiales bacterium | reverse complement strand
ATGAGCGGATCGAGCAATGCGGCATCGCAGCGGCCGAAATGCAGATCGGAGAGGTGGACGATTTTACGCACGTCCCTGCGCCTCCGGCCCGGGGGATTCCGGCGCCGCGACGATGACGCGCAATGCGGCGGGCCGTATCTTGTAAGCGAGCGGCAAATCCATGGCGGCGATTTCGCCGTCCGCCGCCACCAGCAGACGCTTATGGCGCGATTCTATCGTGATGTTCTGCGCGGTCTCGGCGACGAAATCCCCGGCCTGATGCAGGCGGCCGAACAACGCGCGCAGTGCGAGGCTCAAGAGCCCCCAGCGTCCGCGCCGGTTCGAAACGTAAAGACTGAGCTCCGCGCAGTCCAGCCGCTCGCGCCGGCCGATGCTGAACCCTTCCATCTGATAGCGGTTATTGCCGATGAAAATAAACGGCGTGCGGCAGTGAAACTGCGTGGCGTCCAGGTTGAGCCGGACCTGCAAGAAAGGCGAACGCCGTAATACGGTCAACGTCGCCCAGAACATCGCGTGCCACTTGCCGCGGCCCAGCCGTTCCTGCTGTTTGGTTCGCCTGCGCACCATGTCGGGATACAGCCCTATGCTCGAGTTGTTGATGAAAGTCCTGCCGTTCACTTCGCCTATATCTACGCTTATGGTATGCCCGCCGGCAATGACGCGGGCGGCCGCCTCTACCTCCAGCGGTATGCCCAGATCCTTCGCAAAGTGATTGAGCGTACCGGCGGGAATGACGCCGAGCGCCGTTGCGCTGCCGGCGAGCGCCGAAGCCACTGCGCTCTGCGTTCCATCGCCGCCGCCGGCGACAACGACCGCGGGCGCTTCCTTCAATACGCTACTGACGGTTTCCAGGAGTTGCGCCGGGTCGCGCACCGGGAGAATGCGCGGCTCCATGCCCGCCGCGCGAAATGCAGCGCTCAACTTGGCGGTGAATTCATCGTCGCACCCGCCGCCCGCGGTGGCATTGATGATGACCGGCACGGAATTGCTCATCGCGCCCCGGCTCTCTGCGCGTACGCATGCACGCACGCCAGGCAAAATGCCATCCAGGCGGCACTCGCACACGCTGCGCCAATGACGTCGCTCGTGAAGTGCACACCGAGATACACGCGCGAGAATCCCACCATCACGATGAGACACGCTGCCGTCAACGCATAGCCCGCTTTTGCGGCGGCGCCGTCGCTGCGCGCAATGAGATACGCCGCGAGGACGCCGTAGAACAGCGTGGCGCCCGCCGTGTGCGCACTGGGAAAGCTGTAGGTCTCCAACGTCAGCAGCGGATGATCAAGTTCCGGACGCGCGCGATGGAATGCCTGTTTCAGCAGCCAATTGACGAGCAGCCCGCCGGGCACGATCAAGAGTACTGCCCACAGCCATCGCCATTCGCGCTGCCATGCGAGTAGCAGCGCAAGCGCCGCCGTATAGATCGAGATCGCCAGCATCTCGTGTGCGTTGGTGACGACAAGCATGAAGCTCGTCAGCGCCGGCGGTGCGTGTGTGTGCAGCCAGTCGGTTATGCGTACATCCAGCGCAACCAGCCATCCGTTCGTCACCACGTTGAAAGCGACGAAGGCAAACAAACCGGTCGCGACGACCGCGCCGCGTGCCAGCCAGGAAATTGTGCGGCGACTTACGTCAGCTGTGGGTTGGTGCGGCCTCATGTGAAAGTTCGACCCGCTACAGCAGACGTGTCAGCGACATGAATGGCGCTCAATGAATCAATCGCGACTACTCGAGGAACCTGGTCTAAAGAAGGTAGCCGGCGGTTTCGTCGGGATTTCTACAAGACGTTTGAGGGTGTGTAACCCGCCCCCACGTTGTTACGAGTTAGTGCGGGCCGGGTTGATTACTTCTTCTTGGCCGGCGCCTTGGCGTCCTTGACCTCTATGCTCGTCGCGGTCATGCGGTATTGCACGGTTACCTTGTCGCCCTTCTTCAACGTGCCGTTGGCTTTCGTGTCCTTATCGCGGGCGATCTCCCATTTTTCAGTGCCCTTCTGGACCACGATCGAAGTGTCGTTGACTTCAAGCACCGGCCCGGTGACCTGATAAGCCATGGCGACGGGCGAAAGCAACATCAGCAAAATGGATAGAGCGATGGAACGTTTCATCTTTGTCTCCTGTGCGATTTATGCCGAATCAGCAGCGGCAACCGGCCGCCAGTGGCGGCGCGGATTGCCGGCGCTGCCTACTTCACATCAAACCTGTGCGTGCCCTCAGATTTGCCGTTTACCATGATCTCGACCGCATACTCGCCCATGGGCCAGCCGTCCGGCTTGCTGACATGGAACTCATTGGTAGCCGGGCCGGCAGGTGAAATTTGCATCGAGTCTTGCTTGACGTCCACCGTCTTGCCGTCTTTCGAATAGGTCCATTTGGCCTTGAGCGTCGCCGCGCCTGCGCCTGTTGTAGCGACTTCTGCGTAGATCGTGTCTTTAGGGCTGAATGTATCAGTCGCAGTCGTGACCCTTTTGTCGCCGCCGATGGCCCTGCCAAGCCTGACGGCGCTGACCGTCACGCCTGCCTCGGCCGTGGAAGCAGCGGGGGGCGGCGGCGGCGATACCGGGGGCGTGTCCTTCTTGCCGCATGCGCCGAGCAAGAGCATCGACGCTGCAAGCACGGGAATCAAACTGCGCTGGATCTTGGTCTGGGTATGCATACGCTTCCTCTATTTGGATTCGGTGTCGGGAATGGCCGGAATCTTCAACTTCTGTCCGGGAAATATCTTGTTGGGGTCTTTCAGGATGTCCTTGTTGGCATCGAAGATCAGCTCCCACTTGCTGGCGTCGCCATACTCGCGTTTGGCGATCTTGGAGAGGCTGTCGCCGGATTTCACTTCCACTACCTTCTCAGCGGTCGAACTCGCACCGCTCTGTACGTTGGAAAAGTCTGGCATTTCGCTCATTACGTCCTCCAGGAAAAAGATTTATGTGGCCGCATCGGTGCCCCCGCGCTGAAATACTGCTTTTTCAGCCGGCAGCGATTACCTCTGCGACAAATGGTCTTTCATTTTCATCATTGCGACGGTAGCCGCGATACCGCCCAGCGTGGTGATGAGGCCCTTGTGCTGTGCATAGTACTCTCCGAGTTGATCGGCCACACCGGGATTTGCATCGTTGGCATGATTGACGATTTCCTTGACTTGCTGCGGCGAGACCTGCTGAGCCTGTTCGGGCGTGACCTGCGTTTGCCCCGGGTGCATTAGTTTGCCGAGCACGCCGCCCGCCAGGCTTGCCAGGACAGTCGGGCCGAGTGCGCCGAGCAGTTTGTTCAACATGCCTGCCTGCTGGTCTCCGCTCGATTGGCCGAACATTTTCGCCACCATCTCGCCGATCGGTGGCGTCTGGTCGGAGCGAAATGCGGCGGCGACGCCTTTTCCCAGCACGTCAGGCGGCGCATTTTGCGCGACCTCGTTGAATTGTTGCGAGTTGTCGCCGCCGTGGGCGACCTGCGTGAGCATATCCATGAGTCCCATGATCGTTTCCTTTAGCGCGTGCGCGCCCTATTTTTTAGTTACGAGATGATAGACAACGAGCAGCACGACTGCGCCGAGAATCGATGCAATGAAGCCTGCGGGGTTGCCCTCTGTGTAGAAGCCGGCCATCTGTCCAATAAAAGTGGCTGCCAGCGCACCCGCGATGCCGAGAATGGCGGTCAGCCAAAAGCCCGTCGGGCCCTGGCCGGGAGTGACCGCCCTGGCTATCAAGCCCGCTACAAAACCAATCAGAATAGTCCAGATCCAATGCATCATGTCGTTTGCCTCCGGTGATTAACGAGAGAACGCCGAAGCGACCGGCGACGTGTCGCGCGTAATGCGGCGCATCACTTGTTGCCCTTGGCGGTTTTTGCCTCACTGTCTGCTTTCTCTTTTGCTGCTTTCTCTTTTGCCGCCTTCTTGTCGGCTGCTGCTTGGGCCTTTGCCGCTTTCTTATCGGCTGCCGCCTGCTCTTTCGCCGCTTTCTTATCAGCGGCTGCTTTCTCCTTGGCGGCCTTGGCATCGAGTTTGGGAGGCTCTGCCGCCGGGGCGGATGCAGCCGGTTTTCCAGCAGCCGCGGGCGCATTGCTCTTCGCCGGTTCCGCGGCCTTGGACGGTGCTACCGAAGGTACCTGCTTCGCGGGTTCGGCCGCTTTTGCGACCGGCGCGGGCACCGCGGCTTTCGACGGTGCGACCGCAGGTGCCGGCTTCGCGGGTTCCGCCGCTTTTGCAGCTGGCACGGGAACGGCGGCCTTCGGCGCTTCGGTTGACTTTGCCGGTGCAGGCGCCGGCTTCGCGGGTTCCATCGTCCTTGCCGTTGCCGTGGCCGGTTTCACGGCTGTGGTGGAACCGCTAATCGACACTTCGCTGCGGAGGTCGGCAAGCGTCTTCGGGCCGATTCCCTTGACGTTATTCAACTCCTCGAAGGACTTGAACGCGCCATTTTTCGTGCGGTAGTCGATGATGGCCTGCGCCTTCACCGGGCCGATGCCTTTCAGAGCAATCAGTTCTTCTTTCGTCGCGGTGTTGATATTGACCGCCGCGAGTGCATTGCCCAGCAACGCGCACAGCAGACCCAGCAGCAGGAATAGTTTTTTCATGTGCGTTTTTTGAGGTAGTTGGATTGCGGCGCTAGAACGAAGACCATGGATCAAATCGTGATTTAAAAATGAGTATCTTCTGAAGTTTTGGAAAGCGCTGTACGTTGGCGTACAGACGGCCCGGAGGCAGCCGCCAGCCACCCGCGCTTTGTGTTTGCACCAGCTGCCCCCGAGTCAGCTCGCTTGCTTCCAGGAACACTTCCAGCGGGTCGAAGATTACGGTGATGACAGCGCCATGCGCACACGAAGAAGTGGGCAGCAATCGTTTGTGAGCGCACTTAAGTCGCTGAAATAATTGACTGCTCGGCGCTCCTGCCCGCCCCGGCTGCGCCCGCCGAGTCCCGAGAGCTCCTCTTTGGTTACTTTCTATTGGCGACGCTGGCGCAACCAGCGCCCTGCCGCCGGGGATTTAGTTAACCTGGCCTCATTTTTCTGCGGACCGGACTTCCATGCCATTGCAAGTGGACTAAGGCAGTTGTTTTAGCTGTTCCCAATGCAACAGCACACTGTTGCCAAATATGGTCCTGTCAAACCTCCCCGCCAGACCGACTGTTTCCTCAATCTTCGACATTTCAATAATTGCATACGGCAAGGGGCGACGGTGAATCGTGACCGATTTGACGGTGCCATACTGGGCGCAAAGTAACGCCACAATAGCGCTCAATTCGCTGTTACTCATAGTTAGATCAATTCGCTGCATTATTTGGCTCGACAACTCAAAAAAAAGCAGTGAGTGGGAAATGGCCCTCAAGGTAGCTGCTAATCTACTCTCATTTAAGGATTCGCTGATTGGGCTTCACCCGTTTCGCCGGACATATTCCTGAGCTCGCAAACCGCCGCTCAAATTCAACCGGGCTGATGTTGCCCTCGGTTGAATGCCTGCGCCTGCGGTCGAACACCGGGTCCGGATTGGTTAATTGCATCATAAAGCGGTAGGTGTTAAACAAAAAAATAATGCGGGGAAATCTCCTGCGTCCACTCTCACAGTGGCTCCACTTCACGGCAATGCTATTTATTTCACCCCTGAGAACCGCCGAGCAGTCGCAGGCGCGGCTGGTCACGTTCTCTTGCGTGGTCAAGCGCGCGCCTCCGGGAGCACCAATTCCATCCTCTCCCGAGGCTTACCTGGTCAATCTTTTTGCGGTTTCCACCCGGCAAATTCCGGCCAAACGCGTTTCACTACGGTGCCGTTGAAGTCCCACGCGACGCACTGGCCAACGTGCGCCGGCGGGCGCTTGAGGAGGGGCTCGGGCAAGCCGGCGAGTTTCCGCAGATGTCTGAGGTAGAGCGGGATCGTCTGGTAACCCACGGTTGCCATATTGAACAACAGTTCGCGCAGATGCGCGCAACCCTGGATACCACCAAGCGCTTCTTCAATTGCCTTGCGCCATCCGCGTCCCAGCGTGCAACCGATCAGCCTCTGCATCGGCGGGTTCGCCTGATGGCATTCCGGAAACGGCGTCGCCGGCATGCCGACGGCGACGTCGGTGATCTT
>JBDSSV010000057.1:0-4184 GCA_039928535.1 Burkholderiales bacterium | reverse complement strand
GGCGGAGACCTCATTCAAGTATCACGCCTCGTGCCGGCATACGCATCCGTCGGCCGACGCGCTGCTCGCACTGATGCAGCAGCACAAATTGAAAGCGTCGGATATCGCAAGTGCCACGGCTCACGTGCACCAGGGCGCAATCGACGTGCTGGGGCCGGTGACCGATCCGCAGACCATACACCAGTCGAAATTCTCGATGGGGTTCGTGCTGGCGCTGGCTGCCAACCTCGGGCGCGCGAGTCTTGCCGACTTCACTACCGATGCATTGCGCGATTCCCAACTGCGTGCGTTTCACGACAAGGTGAAGATGGCGTTCGATCCGGAAGTCGATCAGGCTTATCCCAAACGCTGGTTGGGGCACGTCAGCGTGGTCACCCGCGACGGCCGCAAGCTCGATCAGCGGATTACTTCGCCCAAAGGCGATCCCGACAATGCGTTGACGCGCGCCGAGCTCGAAGATAAAGCCATGCGTCTTGCCGCATTTACCGATGGCGCCAGGGCGGATGAGATGAAAAACATCATCGCGCGCGTGTGGCGTCTGCACGACGAATCGAATGTGCGGGAATTCTTGTCGCGTTCAACCTGAAGCAGAAAATGACCACTATCGTTGAACAACTGAGCGCATACGCCGCTGCATTGCGCTATGAGGATCTCCCTCCTGAAGTAGTGCAACAGGCCAAACGCCTGATCGTCGATTCCATGGGCTGCGCGCTTGGTGGTTACGCCGGCGAACCTGCCCGCATCGCGCGCGAAATCGCCGGCACGGTCAAGAGCAGCCAGCCGGCAACCATTATCGGCAGCGGGCAGCGCTCCAGCCTGGACATGGCCACTTTCGCCAACGGGGTGATGCTGCGGTTTCTCGATTTCAACGACGGCTATACCAGCACCGGAGAATCCGGTCATCCGAGCGACAGCATCGCTGCTGTCCTGACCCTGGCGGAGGCGTTCAAGCGCAGCGGCAAGGACGTGATCGTGGCTACCGTGCTCGCGTATGAAGTGTTTTGCCGTATTTGCGACGAAGTTGACTTGAAGCCGCTCGGGTTCGATCACGTGACTGTCGGCGGCATAGCGAGTACCGCAGCCGCTGCGCGACTGTTCAATTTGCCGGAAAAGGACATCGCGCAAGCATTCAATCTCGGCATCGCGCCGAACGTCGCGCTCTACCAGACGCGCATCGGACACGTGTCGATGTGGAAGGGCTGCGCGTACGCGAACGCGAGCCGCAATGCGGTGTTCGCGGCGATGCTGGCGGCGCGCGGCATGACCGGGCCGGCGCCGATATTCGAAGGCGTGGGCGGCTATTTCAAGGCGGTCACGCGCGCGCCGTTCAAGCTCGCCGCGCTTGGTGGCGGCGGGCAGAGCTACAAGATCATGGAGTGCAGTATCAAGCATTTCCCGCTCGGCCAGTACGCGCAGACCGTGGTCGAGGCCGCGCTGGAATTACGCGCCAAGATCAACAACGTCGACGAGATTGCGGAGATACGTATCGAGACTGTCAGCGCCGCGGTACGCCTGATGGCGGGTGATCCCGAAAAATGGACCCCGCCCACGCGCGAGACCGCGGACCACAGCATGCCCTACAGCGTCGCCGTCGCGCTGATCTACGGCGGCGTCGAATCGCGTCACTTTGATGAAGACCGGTTGCGCGACCCCGCGATACTCGGATTGGCGAAGCGTATCAAAGTGGAAATGTCGGCGGAGGCGGAAAAACATATGCCGGCTGCGATGCGGTGTTACTTCACGCTGACGACCAAGTCGGGTGCCACGCATAAAGCATTGGTCGATTATCACAAGGGGCATTACAAGAATCCGATGAGCGATTCGGAGATCGAGGGGAAATTCCGCCCGCTTGCGCAACAGGTGCTGGACCAGGCGCAGACCGATCGCCTGCTGGAAAAATTGTGGCATATTGAAAACTTGGCGGACGCCGGCGAATGCGTGCGCCTAACGGTGGGGAAATCATGAAAATGAAAATCGGTAATTTCCTTGTAGCCTGCGGGCTGGTCTTTACATGCGTTGCTGCAGCGCCCGCTGCCGATACGGCGGGTTATCCGGTGCGCCCCGTCCGCCTGCTGGTGCCGTTCGCGCCGGGTGGGGGCGCGGACTCGCTGTCGCGCATTATCACGCCCAAGCTGCACGATGCGCTGGGCCAGGCGTGGGTGGTGGACAACCGCGGCGGCGCTGCCGGCAACATTGCCGCGGAAACCGTCGCCAAGGCGGCCCCGGATGGCTATACCGCGCTCATGGGTTTCAACACCGTGCTGACGGTCAACCCCAGCCTCTACAAACTTCCCTACAGCGTTGCCAAAGACCTGCAGCCGGTGACGCTGCTCGCCACGGCCCAATACATCCTGGTAACCCATCCGAGCGTTGCGGCCGCCACGTTGAAAGACTTCATCGCGCTGGCGAAGCAGAAGCCCGGCTCGCTCAACTATGCGTCGGCGGGGGTTGGCAGCCCGCTGCATCTGGCGGCCGAACTGTTCAAGAAGCGCGCGGGCATCAACATGGTTCATCTTGCGTATAAAGGCGGCGGGCCTGCGGCAGCCGCGGTACTGGCGGGCGAGGCGCAGGTGCTGTTCGCCAGCGTTGCGTCGTCGATCCCGCAGGTCAAGGCGGGCAGATTGAGAGCGCTGGCCACGACCGGGAGCAAGCGCTCCAAGGTCGCTCCCGAGTTGCCGACCATTGCGGAGTCAGGCTTTCCCGGCTTCGAAGTGAGTTCGTGGTACGCGCTGCTGGTGCCAACCGGGACACCTGCGGCGATCGTGAATCGCATTCGCGGCGCGGCAATCAAAGCCGTGGAGTTGCCCGACGTGCAGGAGGCGATGGCGCGCCAAGGCCTCGACGTCGAGACCAGCACGCCGCAGGAGCTGTCGACCAGGATCAGTGCCGAGACTACGATGTGGGCCGGCGTGATCAAGGAAGCCGGGATTAAAGCGGAGTAAGCGGTGAGCAGTAAGCAGTTAGCAGTTAGCGGTAAAAAATCAAAGCGCGAATGGCTGTCGATCACGCGACTGAATTGTCATAGTCAAGACTTGACCTGGCCGACATGTCCGAACTGCCGCTTTCCGCGGTTGCGAGGGGCAGCTTTTTGGACATTCGTAGGACCGTACTCGACCCCAAGCTGCACTTCGCAAGCCACGGTGCCAATTCGGGTAGGGAGTAGCGCTGTGCAAGCCGTGCACGCTTCCACGATAATGGCAATACGTTTTGATTAGTCTCAGTCCTTTACACAAGGAGCCAGTATGTCATCCGCTGTAATCACGGGAAGCTGTCTGTGTGGTGCGGTCAAATTTGAAGTGAGTCCCCCGTTCACGGCCTTCCGCTACTGCCATTGCGGGCGGTGTCAAAAGGCGAGCGGGAGCGCCCATGCGGCTAATGCGTTTTTGCCGGCGAAACAGTTTAAATGGCTGGCAGGCGAATCGCTGATCAAGCAGTTCGACTTGCCGGGCGCCAAACGATTTGCGGTGTCGTTCTGCACGCAATGCGGGACGCGCGTGCCGCATAAGGTCAAGACGACGGAAAACATGCTGGTGCCGGCCGGAGTGCTCGACGTTGATCCCGGGATGCGTCCGGAGAACAGCATCTTCTGGAAATCGAAGGCGGCATGGTATCGGGAACCACAAGAAATGCCAAAATTTGACGAAACCAATTGATCGGCGCAACCGAGTTGGGGATTCAATTCTTACAGGGCAGGTAGCGCCGGAATCATCTGGCGCGTGATTACCCCGCATATCTTCAAACACGCAGGCATCCAACGGCGCGCAGCGCACTGGCCGTCATGGGCGCCACGGATTGCACAAGAAACAGGCCAAGTAGCCGGTAACCCTCGCGGGCCGCTTCTAGCCGACTGCGGCCCGTTATTCTTAGGACGACAATTTCCGGTTAGCGGAACTTCATAAGCGGAAATGGCCGAAGCTTCTGCTTACTCGGTATGCGACGTGCAGGTGGTAGTTCAGGAGCTAATTGCGGAGACCACCAAGGTGCTGACCGCGATGAAACCGCGCTAGCGGAAATCAGCGTTTGTAGGCGAGGAAATTCACACCTTCGACGCCGTACTTGCGCGCGGTCTGCTCCTTGCTCGTGCCTAGGAACGGGTCAAATATCTCGACCACCTTCGCGTCGCGGAAGCCTGCCTGTTCAATCACCTGGAGATACTCTGCAGCCTGCAGAGCGCCGGCAATTCA
>JBDSSV010000056.1:0-7750 GCA_039928535.1 Burkholderiales bacterium | reverse complement strand
GCCAAGATGAGCAACGCCGCCATCGCCGATTCTGGCTGCAACCCTTCGGGCTGGCACGAGTTTTGGCCCAGCACATTGTCGCAAGCCACTAACTTAGGATGGCTAAGTGTCGTGCCTTGTTTCGCGTTCTGGGCCAAAATCGTGACAGCGCATCACGCGTTTCATACTGTTACGGACTCCGCATGACCCGCGCGCGCGTGATGCGCACGCTAGGCTCGTTTGTCGTACTGTCGGTCTGCGTGCATCTGTGGTTGCTGTACGGCATGCATTTCGAACTGCCGCGCTTCGCGCCGCCGCCACCCACGCTGCAGGTGCGGCTGCAACCCGCACCGCCGCTGTTGCCGGCGGTATTGCCTTTGCCGCGCGCGCATCCGGCACCAGCATCGCGCAGACACGCGGTCGAACCGGTCATCGCATCGACATCGTCCACGCCGCCCCCTGTTTTCGTACCGGCGCCTGCATCTGCACCTGCGCCGGCCGCCGCATCCGCTCCTGCGCCCGCCGCGATTGCCTCTCCACCCGCGCCGCCCGCGCCGATTGCCGTAGCTCCAAACCCGCCGCCTCTCGCCGCGCCGACGCCGCTCGCGCGCCGCCTGCCGCAGAAAGGCGAAATTTCCTATGTGCTATATCTCGGCAACGAGCGATTCAGCGTCGGGCAGACGACGCAGACCTGGGAAATCAGCGGCGACAACTACAAACTGGCGAGCCGTTCGGAAACCACTGGCGTTGCCGCGCTCTTCACACGTCAGCGCATCGTCTATGAAAGCCGCGGCAAACTGACTGCGCGCGGATTGCGGCCCGAGCGTTTCACCACCGAACGCGTGCGCTCGGGAAAAAGCGAAAAAGCGGCGGCCGAGCTCGACTGGGCCACTGCGACTGCGGCCATCGGCAATCCGTCGAGCAGCGTTGCCCTGCCCGCCGGCACGCAGGACCTCGTTAGCTTCATGTACCAGATGGGGCTGGGCGAACTCACGCCGGGCCGCATCGAAATGCCGGTCACCAATGGCTGGAAACTCGAACGCTACGATTTGGAAATCGGCAATGAGCAAGCTCTCGACACGCCCATGGGTCCGCTGCGCGCAGTACCCATCAAGCAGGTACAGCGTGGAGCGCAGGAAACCATCGAACTGTGGCTGGCACCCGCCTATCGCTGGCTGCCGGTGCGCATACGTTTCTTCAACCGCGAGGGCGAGCCGTCCGGCGAGCAGCTCGTGAGCGAGATACGCGTCAGCGAAGATTGATACACTCGCGCGCGCGACACCCGTCGACCACGCAAACTTTCAGGCCGCCCTTGCCCTCTCCCCTCCGCAGGTCCCGCACCAAAAAAGCCGCCGTGCAATCCAATGCGGCGTTCGCGCACCTCGCGGCCGCTGAAACGGCGCTCGCGCACGTACTGCAGATGACGCAGCCGGCCGACGCGGTGCTTTACCGCTTCTTCCGCGCGCATGAGCAGCTCGGTCAGCGCGACCGCCAGTTCATAGCCGAAACGGTTTTCGGCATTCTGCGGCGGCGCATCGGGCTCGAGTATTACACCGGCGCGGACACCCCACGGCGTCTATTGCTTGCCTATCTGAATCGCGTACAGGGCATGAGCCTGCGCCAGCTCGAGCCGCTGTTGGGCAACGACGATGCGCAGTGGGCGGCGGCCCTCAAGACGAAGCCGGAAGCCGATGCGCCACTGAATGTGCGTGCCGAACTGCCCGCGTGGCTCGTCGCCACCATCGCCGGCGACATGCCGGAAGATGAAGTTCTCGCACTGGGCCGCGCGCTGCAGCAACCGGCGCCGCTCGATCTGCGCGTCAACGCGTTGACGGCGGACCGCGCCAAAGTCATGCAGCAGCTGGCGATCGAAGGCCTCGCCGTCACCCCGACGCCGTACGCGCCGCTCGGCCTGCGCATAGCCGGCAACCCCGCGCTGGGCCGCAACCCGCTCTTCACCAGCGGCCGCATCGAAGTGCAGGATGAAGGCAGCCAGCTGCTGTGTTACCTGCTGGCGCCCAAGCGCCGCGAGATGATCGTTGACTTCTGCGCGGGCGCGGGCGGCAAGACACTAGCGCTGGGCGCGCTGATGCAGTCGCAGGGCCGGCTCTATGCGTTTGACGTCAGCGAATCCCGCCTGAACAAGCTGAAGCCGCGGCTCAAGCGCTCGGGATTATCGAACGTGCATCCGCAACTGCTCGTCAATGAAAACGACATCAAGGTGAAACGGCTCGCGGGCAAGATCGATCGCGTGCTGGTCGACGCGCCGTGCAGCGGGTTCGGCACGCTGCGGCGCAATCCTGATCTCAAGTGGCGGCAGAACGAAGCGGGCATCGCCGAACTTACCGCCAAGCAGGGCCGCATACTCGCCGCCGCCGCAGCGCTGGTCAAACCAGGCGGACGTCTTGTTTACGCAACGTGCAGCTTCGTGCGCGCGGAGAACCAGGGCGTGGTCGCGGCATTTCTCGCGGCACACCTGCAGTTCAAGGTGCAGCCCGCGAACGAGGTGCTGGCGCAGCAACAGATCGCGCTCGACACCGGCGAGTTCCTGCAGCTTTACCCGCACCGGCAGGGCTGCGACGGTTTTTTTGCCGCCGTCCTGACGCGTACGGCTTAAGTCATAGGCGTCAACGGCGCCCGTGGTCGGGCGTTCTTGCGCCTATGTTCATGCGCTTGTCATGCCTGGTGTTACTGTGCATTGCAGCGGGCAGCACCGCGGCGCAGATGCCGGGCAGTTCGTTCGCGGCGACCGGCACCGTGCAATACGCGTTCACGTCCGCCGATTATGCGGACGAAATGATCATCGCCGCCATCAACGCGGCGCACCTTCAGGTACTCGTGCAGGCCTACAGTTTCACGCACCGTCGCATCGCTGATGCCTTGGTGCGCGCGCGCAGCCGCGGCGTCGAAGTCGCCCTCATCGTCGATCACGAACAGTCGCGCGCGAGCCCGGCGATCGTCCATGTCATTCTGCACGCCGGTGTGCCGGTGCTGGTCGATGCGCAGCACGCGGCGGCGCACAACAAAATCATCGTCATCGATGCCGGGCACGCGGACTGCGCGGTCGTTACCGGCAGCTTCAACTTCACCTATGCGGCGCAGCACCGCAATGCAGAAAATGTGCTCGTTATGCGCGGCAATTCGCCGCTATGCGACGCCTATTTCAACAATTGGCGGCGCCACCAGTTGCATGCGCACGCCATGCCGAAATCGAGATGACAGCCTACGCACCAGCCGGTTAAAACGCACATCGCGTGTATATTGACGCGCGGGACTCTATAATAATTTTCTCTAACAGCATCGCATTCGAACCATGACCGAACCGTTCGCACCGCTGTTGTCGGCGCTGTTCAGGGACCTGCGCGACGAGCGCGTTCTGTGGCAGATCGCAGCTATCGCCGTCAGCCTGCTGGCAGCCGCATGGATTTCCCACGCGTTGCGTCCGCGCCTGCACAGCGGCGACGGCAGCCGGCTCGAGTTCGGCCTGGGTGGCATACGCCGCCTGGTGTTTCCGCTTGTCACCCTGGCCTTTGTGCTCACCGGCCGCTGGGTATTGGCGCATTTTCAGCCGAACGTAAGTCTGCTCAGCGTCGCCATTCCGCTGCTGACCGCGATGGCAATCATCCGCTTCGTCGTCTATCTGCAGCGGCTCGTTTTGCCGCCTGGCAGCGTGCTCGAAACATTCGAGCGCACTATCGTGTGGCTGGTGTGGCTGGGCTTCGCGCTGTACGTGCTGGGGCTCGCGCCGGACATCATCGAATTCTTCGACGGCATCGGGTTCAAAATCGGCGAGCACCATGTTTCGCTGCTGTTGATCGGGCAGGCAGCGGTATGGGTGATCGCCGCCCTGCTGCTCGCGCTGTGGATCGGACGCCTGCTCGAAGACCGCCTGATGTCCGCGCACGGCATCGACATGACACTGCGGGTCATGCTGACCAAGGTCACGCGCGCGGTGCTCATAGTGCTCGCGATACTGATCGTGCTGCCCGCGGTCGGCATCGATCTCACCGCGCTGTCCGTGTTCGGCGGCGCGCTTGGCGTCGGCATCGGCTTCGGCCTGCAGAAAATCGCCAGCAACTACATCAGCGGATTCATCATCCTGCTCGACCGCTCGGTCAGCATCGGCGATCTGGTCACGATCGAAAAACATACGGGCAAGCTGTCGAAAATGACGGCGCGCTACGTTGTGGTGCGCTCGCTCGACGGCACCGAAGCAATCATTCCGAACGAGACGCTGATTACGTCGGCCGTCATCAACCAGTCATATTCCGATCGCAAGGTGGCCGTCACACTGTGCGTGCAGGTGGCTTATGACACTGATCTCGATCTCGCGATGCGCGTCCTGGCTGACATCGCGAAACGCCAGGGGCGCGTTTTGACCGATCCCGCGCCTGTCGTGCAGATCAAGGCATTTGCCGATAACGGCATCGAGCTCGAGCTCGCGGTATGGGTGGAAGACCCGGAACAGGGCAAGACAAATCTGCGCTCCGCTATCTATTACGGGATCTGGCAGGAATTCAAGGCTCGGGGCATCGTTATTCCATATCCCCAGCGCGAAGTTCGCGTGCTCGCCGGCGCGTCGCCAGAATCGGCAAAATAGCATATTAAACAGCGTGCTATACCGTAACTCATAATCGTGGATATAGTTCAATATTTAATGCCAAAATAGTCCTTTCCCAGCCGCGGTTATTTCAGTAGACTCGGCGCCAATTCCTTCACTATTATTGTTAAATAACCTATGTTTTCAGGCATCTTCAGTCTTCCCTGGTGGGGCTACGTGGTGGTTGCTCTGGTGTTCACGCATATCACCATCGCTGCCGTCACGATCTACCTGCACCGGCACTCGGCGCACCGCGCGCTCGACCTGCATCCGGTCATCAGCCATTTCTTCCGTTTGTGGCTGTGGCTCACCACGGGCATGGAGACGAAGCAATGGACCGCCGTGCATCGCAAGCACCACGCGCGCTGCGAAACAGCTGACGATCCGCACAGCCCCGTTGTGCTCGGCATCGAAAAAGTCATGTGGCAGGGCGCCGACTTGTACAAGCTCGAGTCGAAGAACGCGGATACGCTGGAACGCTTCGGCCAGGGCACGCCGGAAGACTGGATGGAGCGCAACGTCTATGCGTCGCACTCCGTCGCCGGCATCGCGACCATGATGATCATCAACCTCGCGCTCTTCGGTTTCATCGGCCTGACGATATGGGCCGTGCAGATGGCGTGGATTCCGTTCTTCGCGGCGGGCGTCATCAACGGCGTTGGCCACTACTGGGGCTATCGGAGTTTCCAGGCTGAAGATGCAAGCCGCAATATCGTGCCGTGGGGCATCCTGATCGGCGGCGAAGAACTGCACAACAATCACCATGCCTATCCGTCGTCGGCACAACTGTCGAACAAATGGTGGGAGTTCGACATCGGCTGGATGTACATACGCATCATGGAAATATTCGGCCTGGCCCACGTGAAGAAAGTCGCGCCCAGGGTTATGCTGGCTACCGACAACAAGACCCAGTGCGACCACGACACGCTGCACGCCGTGATCATGAGCCGTTACGATGTGCTGACGCGCTATGCGCGCTCGCTGAAGCAGACCTGCGCCGACGAGATTTCGCAGCTGAAGGCGCGTGCCGTGCGCATCGACCGCGCGACAGTCAAGCGCTGGCTGCACAGCGACGAACAAAAACTGTCCGCTCTCGAACGCGAGCGCATGCAAGAGGTGCTGAGCAACAGCACGACGCTGAATACCGTGTACTCCATGCGCCGGGAGTTGACGGCGCTATGGCAGCGCTCGACTGCGAGCAAGGACGATTTGGTGCGCCAGCTGGACGACTGGTGCCATCGCGCCGAAGCGAGCGGCATCACCGCGCTGCGTGACTTCTCGCTGCGCCTGCGCCGCTATCAGCTGGCACGCGCTTAAACGCGTCGACGCAATGCGATAAAAAAGCCCGCGCAAGCGGGCTTTTTTATCCGGGCGTTGAACGGCGCATCGCGTCCATTCCAACGACCAGCAGTAAACCGGCGGCCGCGTCGTCCGGATTTACTTTATTTTCGTTTCCTTGTAGACCACGTGCTTGCGCGCGACCGGATCGAATTTCCTGATCTCGAGCTTGTCGGGCGTAGTACGCTTGTTCTTGTTAGTGGTGTAAAAGTGGCCGGTGCCGGCGGTCGATTCGAGTTTAATTTTTTCACGCATGACGGTCTCCGTTAAATCTCAATGCCGCGCGCGCGCATTTCCGCGACCACGACGTCGATGCCCTTCTTGTCGATCGTGCGCAGGCCATGCTGCGAAACCCGCATCTTGACCCAGCGGTTTTCACTTTCGACCCAGAAGCGGCGGTTCTGCAGATTCGGCAGAAAGCGGCGGCGCGTTTTATTATTCGCGTGGGAAACGTGGTTGCCCAGCTGGGGCTTCTTGCCTGTGATGTCACATACGCGTGCCATGTTGCAACTCCCGGAATTCGGAAAAGGCGAGATTCTACACGAAAATCGCGGTTTTCCCAACCTATTTGCCGTTTTCCACCATGTTGAATCAAGGACTTGGAAGGGAATTCGCCCACTGCTTAGAGTAATTATCCCGCAAAAGTCCGCTCCTCCATCGCACCACCTTACCTTGCGAAACCATTGCTTGCGCCGACAGCACCCGCTCTGAAACCGTGGGGCACAACGCCATACTCACCCGAGTCCGTGACAACGCTTGTACTTTTTGCCCGAACCGCAGGGACACGCGTCATTGCGGCTCGGTGCCTGCGCGCGGGCGGCGCCGCCGGCGAGCTGCGCCCTTAGCTGCTCGATCTCGTCCAGCGCGGCGAGGTAAAGCCAGGGATGAACGCCGTCGATGAAGCGGACATCCTCATGCTCGCTGCGGTGGCCCGCTTCAATCAACACCGAGTACAGCGAATGGCCGGGCTGGACGTAGAGAAAACTGTTCTGCCGGTACCAGGGTCCGACGCGATCATCGCTCCAGAATCGCGGACGAAAAATGTCGAACAGCTTGTAACCCCGGGCGAGGAATTTCTCGGCCCAGAAACTGTGCGGCCGGGTGTTGATATGGTTGGTCCCCGGCTGACCCGTGAACGCAGCCCCGAACAGCACAGCGTCCGAGAGCCGCGCGAGCGACGCGACGAAACGGTCGGATGATTCAGGACGGACGTGCTCCGCCACCTCAAGCGAAAGCGCGAGGTCGAAATTCTCCGGCAGGCTGACCTCGCCGTCGAGGTCAGCCGCGTGAAATTCGATCGCCGGGCTCACCATCGCCTCGCCCGAATTCCACGCACCGTCGATCCCGACCAGGCGATTGACGCCGTATTCGCCGGCCGCGGCGAGCCACGCCCCGCGCCCGCAGCCGAAATCGACGACGCTGCCGGGCTTCCACAGATCGAACAGATAGCCGAGATAGACGCGCGCCGACCCGAGGCTGTCCTGCGCCAACCCTTCGTAGAACCGCTTGTCGTAGAGGGTCTCCGCCGTCACCGTCCTGTACACTCCCTTCACGCCACCAATTATTTGGAGAAGATCACGAGTCTATGAGAACGTTGTGCTTGGCGTTAATTCGCACCCCGCTTTAAGGGCACCCGCCGCGAGTTTGCTCGCGGCGGGCATACCCAACCAGACCACATAACCCGATTGGACGCGTTATTTCATCCGATCCTGGATCTTGACCATCGCTTCGCGCGCACACGCTTCGTCGAATTGCCCGCCCGGCGCGCCGCTCACGCCGATGGCGCCAATCGCCTGCCCGCCGGCCCTGATGGTCACGCCGCCTTGTCCATAA
>JBDSSV010000055.1:0-4643 GCA_039928535.1 Burkholderiales bacterium | reverse complement strand
CCCAGCCGGATTTCGCGGAATTCGTAGGCCGCGCGCTAAGGACCTGGAAGATTGCGCCTGGGCGGCTCGTCATTGAGATCCACGAAACGGCGCTCGCCATCGGCATAGATCAGGTGAATGACACGCTCACGCGGCTGAAGGCGGCCGGCGTGCGTCTCGCCATCGACGACTTCGGTACCGCTTCATCCTCGCTCTCGAATCTCGCGCAGTTGCCGCTCGATGAAGTGCGGATAGGCGCGACATTTGTCGGCCACATGCAGCATGCGACGTTCCACGCAAAGATCGTGCGTTCGCTCGCGCACGTCGCGCAGGACCTCGGCCTCACCGTGACGGCGGACGGCGTGCCGGATGCCGACACCGCCGCCGCCTTGAAAGCGCTCGGCTGCGCGCGCATCCAGGGCCGCTACGTAGGCAATCCCATGAGTTCGCACGAGGTCCTCGCGTGCGAAATAAGCGCAGCGGGGCCGGCGCGCCTGCCGGTTGGACCTGAATATTGATTTAGAGCGCCTAACGTAATTAGGAGGAAGCACACATGGTCAAGCTCGAGTTCTACGATCCATCCGGCGGCATCGAAGTTACGCAGTCGCACGCGCCGCGCCTGGATTCTCTTGCGGGCAAGCGCATCGGTGTCGTCACCAATGAGCAGTGGCAGGCGTTTCGCACGCTGCCGCTTTTGAAGAAACTGTTCGAGCAGGATTTTCCCGGCATCGAAGTCCTGCCCATCGACGCTTTTCCGCAGGGCAATGCGCTGATCGGCGAGGAAGCGACGGCGAAGCTCGTCAAAGAGAGCGGGGTCGATGCCGTCATCATCGGCAACGCGGCTTGAGGGTCCTGCGCCACAGCCTGCGGCCGTGCAGTCGCAAGAATAGAAAGTGAAGGCATCCCGACCGTGACGTTGACGCGCGCGGATTTCGTGGGTGTCATGAAGAATGCGGTGTCGGGGCTGGGTCTCGCGCCCGACGCAGCCATGATCACGTTTCCGATCGACATGTTCCTGCCCGGCAGCGATATCGCGCCGCTCGAAGCGCGCAAGCAGGAGTTTTACGACGGCTTCACGCAATGGAAGTCGGCATTCGCGCAGAGTGCGGCCGGCGCAACGCCGATGCTGAGCGTGGAGGGCGAAAGCTATGAAGACGCGCTCGACAAGGCGAATTACCTGCTGATTACGAACTTATGGGGCGACGGTCTGCCCGCGTGGCCTGCCACGCAGCAAAGAGTCGAGCGCATCCTGCGCGGTTCCGTGTTCCCGCGCGATCACGTGATCGGTAAGTTTCCGCCGCGCGGCGGCATTACCACCGTCGAGACGTGTGCGATTGCGCTGGCAATGGCGGGCGGACGTCCCGAATATCTGCCGGTGCTGATCGCTGCGGTCGAAGCGTTCCTCCATCCCGAAACGAACGCCGAGCAACTGCAGGCGGCCTCCGGCAGCGCGTTTCCCGTCGTCATCGTCAACGGGCCAATTGCAAAGCAGATTCGTCTGAATTCCGGGTTCGGCTGCCTGGGCCCCGACCCGCAGCGTCCGGCGGGCGCGAGCATTGGGCGCGCTTTGCGGTTGATCCAGCAGAACGTCGGCGGCGCGCTGCCCGGCATCGGCGCGATGGCGAACTATGGCGCCAACCGCAATACGAATCTGGTGTTCGCGGAGGACGAGGAAAATCTGCCGCAAGGCTGGTTGCCGCACGGCACCGAGCGGCACGGCTTCGGGCAGGGCGCCAACTCGATCTCGCTGATGTTCGCCAACGGCGCTACCAATATGCGGCGGCGCGGCGCGAAAAAAGAAACGCCGGAAGAGGACACGCTGCAGGGCATGCACCGCATGGCGGATTTTATGCGCGTGCCCAATTTCACCAGCTTGTCAGGCTACGAAAAAGGCACGCCCGGCGTATTGCTGATTCCCGCCGTCGTCGCGCAGACGATGGCGCGACTCGGCTGGACCAAAAAAACGATGCGCGAATTCCTGTGGGAGCATTCCAAGATCCCGCTCGCGGACTTGAAGCGCGCCGGCGGTCCGGCGTGGATAGAGATAGACGCCAATCCGCTGACGCGCGCGAGCGTCAAGCTCGATCCTTGGCCGATTACCGCAAAGCCCGATAATTTTCTGATCATCATCGCCGGCGGCGGGCATCCGACCAACAGCTACTGGCTGCAAGGCTACAGCCCACGCGTGATCGGGCGCGAAATCCGCGTGCCGGAATCGTTCGATCGCTTGCTGATGGACGCCGATCGCGATCTGGGCTGCGGGTCGGATGCGTGCATGATTTGAGTGCGGGCTCAAAACAATTGGAGCCGCAGATAAACGCAGATTAGGACAAACACCAAAAAAGCGTTTGCCACAGAGAGCGCAGAGATCACAGAGAGCAAGTCAAAACCAATAACACTCCGGGGTTCTGTTTTGGATATTTCCTCTGTGTTCTCTGTGGCTAATTGTTTTTGAATTTATCCGAGGCTTGATCCTTCTTTAATCCGCTTTCGCGCCGGAGATTTTCACCAGCTTCGCGTACATTTCGAAATCCTGCGTCAGGACGGCCGCGAACTCCGTTGGTGAATTGCCCACGGACACCGCACCGCCGTCTTCCAGCGACTGGCGTATTTCGGCGGAATGCAGCGCCTTAACGATTTCACGATTCAGCAGAGTGACGACGGACGCGGGCGTGCCCGCTGTCGTCAGGTAGCCGTGCCACAAGCTGGTGTTGAAGCCCGGATAGTAAGTAGCCATTGCCGGCACGCCCGGTAACGCGGCCAGCGGCTTCGGGCTTGTCACGGCGATCGCGCGCATCCGGCCGGCGCGCACAAAAGGCAAGGCCGAAAAAACGGTGGTGACGCCCATTTCGACTTCCCCCGAGAGCAGCGCCGTCATCATCGGACCCGCGCCTTTGTAGGGACTGTGCACGTTATTGAGCCCGGCGACCATGTTGAACAGCACGCCGCTCAGCTGGTTGGTCGAACCCGTGCCGCTCGACCCGAAGTTGAGTCCGCCGCGTTTCTTCGCCAGTGCGACCAGCTCGGGCACCGTTTTCGCGGGGACCGACGGATGCACCGAAATCACGAGCGGGAAGCTCGCGACCAGCGAGATGGGGGCGAATTCTTTGAGCGTGTAATTGACCTTGGGATTGAGCGACGGATTCACGACCAGCGAGTTCGTGCAATAGAGCAGTGTGTAGCCGTCGGGAGCTGCGTGCGCGACCGCTTCGGCGCCGACGACACCCCCACCGCCACCGCGGTTGTCGACCACCACCGTCTGGCTGAGTGCCTCGGTCAGCCGCTGCGCGTACATGCGGCCGAGAATATCGTTGGCGCCGCCCGGCGCCGCCGCGACGATGATGCGGATGGTCTTTTGCGGATAGTTTTGCGCGAGCGCGGGCGCGACGGCCGCTACACCGAGAGTGGCCGTGGTCAATGTAATGCGGAAATTCAACATGCGATCTTTCTCTCCCTGACCAGGCGCGCAGCAGCGCCCTGTTTTGATGCGGGCTGCGCGGCGTTCGCACCAACCGCCCGCGCGCTGCCGCAGCTTCCTGCAGTTCAGCGTGCGGCGCCAGGCTGAAGCAGGTTGCGTACCATTTATTTTTTGATATGTTACGCTTAAACCTTCGAGCGTTTTTAACGTCCCGGGACCCCCGCATGACTTATTCCATCATCGCCCGCTGTCCGCGCACCGGGCAATTCGGCATCGGCGCCGCCAGCTATTCAATGGCGATCGGCCGGCATTGCGACGGCGCGGTGCGCGCCAATACCGGCGTCACGCTGACGCTCGGCGCGCCGCATACGCGTAACAATTATCTGGCGATCAGCCTGCTGACGCAGGGGCGCACGGCCGCACAAACGATGCGCGAGCTCATCGCCAACGATCCCGACAGCGCATTCCGTCAGATCGCGCTCGTCGACCGCGAAAACACCGTGGTCGCGCATACTGGCGCCAGCGTGCGCAGATGGGCCGGCCATCGTATCGGCAACGGCTACGTCGTCTTCGGCGATACGCTCGCGGGCCAGCACGTGCTGGATGCAATGGCGGCAGGCTTCGAGAAGGCGCCCGAGGCGGGACTCGACGAGCAATTGCTCGCTGCGCTGGAAGCAGGCCGCGATGCAGGTGGCTTGGCCGGCGGCAAAGGCCGCCTGCCGGAACGTTCGGCCGCGATGGTGGTGTGGGGCAACCGCACTTACAACGAAGTCGATCTGCGCGTCGATCTTCACGCGCGCGCCGTCGACGAGTTGCGCCGCATCTATATCGACTACAAGCCGTCGATTGCCTATTACGAAGAGCGCGCGCGCAGTCCGCGCAACGCGATCCCCGCGATGGAATTTGCCGACATGCTGAAGAAACAGCAGGCACAGGAGAGCGCATGACTTACTCGATCATCGCGCGCTGCCCGCGCACCGGCCGTTTCGGCGTCGGCTCGACGACGTTTTCGATGGCGTGCGGCCGCCGCAACGAAAGCGTGCGTCCCAACGTCGGCGTCAGCAAGTCGCAGGCATTCTATCTGCGCTACGTCGATCCGCTCGCGTTGAACCTGCTTGCGCAGGGTTATACGCCGCAGCACATCATGCGGACGCTGGCGGCCGCTGATCCCGATTTCGATTACCGGCAGTTCGGCATCATCGACCGCGAAAACAACGTCGTCGCGCATACCGGACCGGGCTGCAAC
>JBDSSV010000054.1:0-2571 GCA_039928535.1 Burkholderiales bacterium | reverse complement strand
ACCAATCCGGCTGCCGTCAAGAATGCCGTGCGTCTCGGCGCGCACAGCGTCGAGCACGGCTACATCATGGACGACGAGTGCATCGAACTGATGCTGAAGCACGACACCTGGTACGTTCCGACGCTCGCCATCAGCCATCTCACGCCCGAGCAGGTCGACAACGAGTGGGAACGCGCATGGGTGAAGCAGCGCAACATGCCGCATTCGTTCTGCTGCCGCGCGGACGCGGCCGCCGACGTGCACGCGGCCTGGTTCAAAAAAGCGCTCAAGGCCGGCGTGAAAATGGCGCTCGGCTCCGACATCCGACCGTTGAAAGACGCGGCGACGCTCGAAATGGGTTTATGGGTCAAGGACGGCGCCACGACGTGGCAGACTCTGCTCGCCGCGACGAAACACGCCGCGATGGTGTGCGGAGTCGGTGATGATCTCGGCACCGTCGAGACCGGGAAGCTTGCTGACTTAATCGTTGTCGGCGCCAATCCGCTCGACGACATAAACAACGTGCGCAAACTCCAACTCGTCTTCAAGGACGGCATCATCGTTTCCGACAAGCGCGGCTAAGAACAAATCGCGCAGGAAGCCACGCGCCCAGCATGGCCCGTAGACATGCTACGCTGCGGCTACGCTTGAATAATGCAGCACAATCCGAGGAGAAGCGATGGCAAGTAACGAAGCGGGACCTGGCGTCAGGGTGCTGGGCGAACGGCCGAGCCTCGATCAACCCGAGTTGCCCACAGGCGCGTACGAGTTCGTGATGGAGACCGAGGTCGAGTCGCTGGAAAAAATGCACAAGGTGGCGCGCCACCGCAAGTTCGAAATTCACGTCGACGAGCCGGCGCACCTTAAAGGCGACGACAACCATCCGCAACCGCTGATTTACGTCGCCGCGGGCCTCGGCGCCTGACTGCTCACCCAGGTGTCGCGGTACGCGACCATGACGAAGACCCGTATTACGAAAGCCAAAGTCCGCGTAATTATTCAATGGTATCTCAAGGGTTCGGTGCTCAAAGGCACAGTTGAGAGCGGCTGCACGGAAGTGCAGACCCATCTCGAAGTCGAGTCGGACGATGATCCCGTAAAAATCCGGCACGTCGTCAAATGCGCCAAGCAGGGCTGCTTCGCGGAGCAGATGGTGGTAAAACCGGTGCCGCTCGTGAGTACGATGAAAATAAACGGTGAAGCTTTCGCGCTGTAGATTCTGCAGGAGGCCATAAAAATGCCACGCATTGCTCCGTTGCCGCTGTCCGACGATCCGGAATTGCGGCCGACGCTCGATAATTTTGTAAAGTCGCTCGGCTTCGTGCCGAATGCAGCGCTGATCATGCAGCGCAAGCCGAAGATGGCGCAAGGCTTCGCCATGCTGTCGTGGTCGATGTGGGGGCCTGACAGCGAGGTCGATGTCGGCTTCAAGCGTCTGCTCGGCCACGTCTCGAGCACAGTACACGGCTGCCGCTATTGAATGGCGCACACCGCCGGAGCGTCGCTCCGGCTTGGTATCGACGTCGCCAAGTTCGATGCGGTTTGGGAGTTTCGCGAGAGTCCCCTGTTCAGCGCCGCGGAGCGTGTCGCGATCGAATTCACCGTCGCGGCCTCGTCACAGCCGAACGATGTGACCGACGAACTCTTCGCGCGCATGAAGCAGCATTGGACCGAAAGTGAAATCGTTGAAATCACCGGCGTCATCGCGCTCTTCGGATTCTTGAACCGCTGGAACGACACGATGGCGACGCCGCTGGAGAAAGAGCCCGCCGAAATCGGCGAGACACACCTCGCCAAAAAAGGCTGGAGCGTGGGCAAACACCGCGGTTAATTCCGTGCGGCGCCGTGATTCCCCGGGTTAAATGGCATTCTGACAAGCGCGATCTGACGGACAAACGGCGAGACCCAATGAAAACCTCATTCCCTGTTGTGGCAGTGGCACTTTTTCTCGGCACCGCCGGCGCACTGTCCGACCCGGTCCACGCGCAGCCTAACGCGGCAGCGGCCTATCCGGTCAAGCCCGTGCGCATCATCGTACCTTTTCCGCCGGGCGGCCCCACCGACTACATCGCCCGCCTGCTTGCGCAAAAGCTGTCCGAGGTCTGGGGCCAGACGGTGGTGGTCGACAATCGGGCGGGCGCCGGCGGCAATATCGGCGTCGAAATGGTCGCACGGTCCAGCGGCGACGGCTATACGCTGCTGGTCACCACGACCTCGATGGTCATCAATCAGAATCTGTTCGCAAATGCCGGCTACGACACCATCAGGGACTTCGCGCCCGTCACCAACGCGGCTAACTCTCCCATCCTGTTTTTTGCGCATCCGTCGTTCGCGGGCAAGACGATGCGCGACGTGATCCCGTTGGGGAAAACGAAACCGTTGAATTTCGCTTCCGCGGGCAATGGCACCACTGCGCATCTCGCCGGCGAAATCTTGCGCACCGCATACGGCGTGCCGTTGCAACATATTCCGTACAAAGGCGCCGGCCCGGCACTTAACGATGTATTGGGCGGTCAGTTGCAAATCGGTTCCACCGCGTTGCCGCCGCCGGTCCCGCACGTGCGCGCCGGCACGTTGAAAGCACTCGGCGTC
>JBDSSV010000053.1:0-4180 GCA_039928535.1 Burkholderiales bacterium | reverse complement strand
TTTACCCCGCTGGCGACGGTGCCGTTGCAGGACGGTGCTTTGGCAGCGCAGGTACTGGCAGAGGCGATCGAGCAGGGATTCGGCGGCGCGATGATCGGTACGTTGCCGAAGGGCTCGCACGGCATCCTCGACGATGCGTCGCTCGACCCGTTCTGGCAGGCGGCTTCCTCGCTCGGTGCCGCCATCTTCGTGCACCCGATGACATTTTGCGGCGAGCCGCGGTTCGACCAATACGGTTTAATGAACGCGCTGGGCCGCCTCGAAGACACCTCGATTGCGGTATCGCGCCTCTTGTTCTCCGGCCACATTCGCCGATATTCCGGCGCGAAGGTGGTTCTGTCGCATGGCGGCGGCACCCTGCCTTACGCGCTGGGTCGTCTCGAGCGCAGCTTCCGTAATGCGAATGGCAAAGTGGACGATCCGCGCGCCGCGTTCGCGCAGCTTTATTTTGATTCGTGCGTGTTCGATCCGGAGGCGCTGGAGTATCTGGTGCGCAAAGCGGGCAACGAGCGCGTCATGCTGGGATCGGATGCGCCTTTCCCGATGGGCGATCCTGAGCCGCTCAAGGTGGTAAACGAGGCGCACCTCGACGCGGCGCAGAAAGAAAAGATTCTCGGCGGCACGGCGCAGCAGGTGTTTCGCCTGCGCGCCGGCTGCGGTTGCGCATAGCGGACGTCAGGCTTCCGGTAATGCGGCCTGCATCGACTGGCCAACTTTGCGCTCGACCGCTCTCTGGTATGCGAGGTAGGCGAGGGCGACGTCCTGACTCGCCATGCCCTGCGTGACGATGAGCGCGCGCTGCTCAGGGCTCGTGCGACCCGGATGCTTGCCGCTCACAACCTCTGCAACCGTGGCGTCAACCCAGCCCGGTGCTTCGGCCCCGAAGAGTTCGATTAATTCCTTCTGCAACTGCTCACGGCTATCGACCACGAAAAGATCGGCTTGCTCGGCGAAAGCGCGCCCCGGTTCGGCGCTGTCGAGGGCGGCGACGACTGCCCCGGCTGATATCCACGGTTCCTGCAGCATGGCGCTCGCGCTGTTGGTGGCCGTGAGCACGAGATCGGCACCGCGTACCGCGGCTTCAATGCTGTCGGCGGGTGTGGCGACGAGCCCGTATTGTTCCGTTGCTCGTTTCGCGAGTGCGGTCCGCGTTTCAAGTCGGCGCGAGGCAATGCGTACTTCGCGCAGCTTGAAGAGCCGCGCGTAATACTCGAGTGCCGTGGTGGCGAGCCGGCCGGCGCCGATCAATGCCAACGTACCGGCACCCTCGCGCGCAAGGCGCTTCGCTGCCATTACGATAGAGGCGACTGTGCGCTGCGCGTAAGTCCAGGTCTCGTCGATGAAGGCGAGCGGGCGCGAACTTTCGACGTCAACCAGCACGATGAAGCGCGTGGCGTCCTGCGACGTCTCGTCAGTCGCGTTATGCGAAACGAGGCGGAAGCCTGCCACCGACAGTTCGTCGAGGATGCACGCCTTCAGGTGATAGTGGTTTTCGAAGCGGTCGCGCATGTTCATGTTGCGCGGCGAAGGCCAGCGCACGCGACCGGCGGCGTCCCAGGCGACGACGCGCTCGATTTCAGCCAGCACGTCGTCGGTCGTCAGTAATTCGCGGCACTGCTTCGCGTTGAGATATAGCGGTGATGAAACTATGATGCGACTCCTGTTTAACGGTGTTGGTTATTGCGACGGTCAATTCGCCTCAATCTTGGCCTGACGAATGATCTTGCCAAACACGTCGCCGTCTCTCTTCAAGTCCGCGCTGAACTGCTCGGGTGTGTCGCCCACCGTGTCGAAGCCCATCAGTGCGAAGCGCTGTCTGACGTCGGGATTTTTTAGGATGGTGATTATAGCGGTATGCAGGCGCTGGATGATTTCGCGCGGCGTACCCGCCGGAGCGACGACGCCTTGACGGCCGTCCACCGCCGGCATCTTGACGCCCGACTCGGCCATTGTCGGCAGCTCGGGCGCCGCACTGGCGCGCCGGCTGCTGACGGTGGCGATGAGGCGCAGCCGGCCGCTTTTTCCGTGCGGCAACGCCGCCGTGAGGTCGGCGACCATCAGATCGATTTCGCCGGCGACGACAGCCGTGAGCGCAGGCCCCGTGCCCTTGTACGGCACATGAATGAACTCGGCGCCGATCGCGGACCGCAGGAGTTCGGCAGCGATATGGGAAGTCGAGCCCGCGCCGGACGTGCCGTAAGTTAACTTGTTCTTACTCGCCTTCGCGAGCTTCACGAATTCCGCGACGGTGCGCGCGGGAACCGTCGGATTGAGCGCGATCACATAGCCCGACACCACGACGTTGGAGATCGGAATGAGATCCTTCTGCACGTTGTAAGGAATCTTTGCGTAGAGGTGCGGCGCCATCACGAGATTGCCGGAGCTGCCGAGGCCCAGCGTGTAGCCGTCGGGCGCTGCCTTGGCAACGTAATCGAGGCCGATGGTGCCGCCGGCGCCGCCGCGATTTTCAATCACGAACGTTTTGCCGAGTTGTTCGCTCAAAGGGGGCGCGATGAGGCGCCCAACCAGGTCCGAGGCGCCACCCGGCGCAAAACCGATGATCACGCGCACCGGTTTTGACGGATAACCCGCGTCCGCCTGCGCCCACGCTGAATTCAGCGCGCCCAAAACGACGACTGCGATGATGCAACTGCCTGCTGCGCGATTCATAAACTCTCCACCGAAAAATAGGTTACCCAGAAGCAAGGACAATACCAGCCAGATTCAGGGGGTGTGGCATGGCGATCGTCGCGGGTTGCTCTGTCGCGGGGCAATCCCGCCCAAAAACGTGCACGCTGCCTGTGGCTCGTCATTTGGGCTCTTCGTACAATTCGATCTTGTTGCCGTCGGGGTCGGCGATGTAAATCGTCCGGCCGTAGATGCCGTCGTGCAGATCCTGCATGAAGTGCACGCCGGCCTTTTTGAGCCCTGCCGCCAGCGCGTCGACGTTCTTCACGCGAAAGGCCATGTGATCGATCTGCGCGGGCTTGCCCGGGCCGCCGGTCGTGAGCGCGATGCCTTGATGAAACGGCACGAACGGCCGGCCGTCGGCAAGCGGCTTGGCGCGGCGCTCGGTGAAGCCGACGAGTTCCGCGTAAAAGTGGCGCGAGGCATTGATATCCGCCACTTGCAGAAGCAGGTGCGCGAAGCCGAGAATTTTCGGCGGCTTCTCGGGTTTGGGGTCCGGCGCATCCGGTTCATTTTCGCTGCCCAGATGGCCGTTGCGTCCCCAGCTCTCCTTGGGGACATCCTGGATGACGACGTGCAAGTGCTCGGGACCGGCATCCGCGTGCTGCACCATCGCCTCGGTGATGGCGGCAACGAGGCGCCGCTTCTGGTTAATGGTACGGCCGCTCCACAACTGCACGGTTACAACGGGCATGGTTGTTCTCCTTTTAAGAATTCTTGGCAGGGTCACGCACGAGTGCGAGCAGAGCCGGCAGAGCGAGGCCCGCGATGCCCATGGCGCCCGCAGTGCGACCGCTGCTGCGATAGTCGGTACCGGTCAGGGTTTGCGCGAGCGAAAAAAGTGAGTGCGCAGTGGGTGTTTCAATTCCCGCAATGCGTGCGAGTTCGATGAAGGGCAGCAATCCGTGGCCGAAGTCTTCCAGGTAGTAGCGGTGCGCGAGCGAGCCCGGCGCCCTGATACGGCGGTTGGCGACCCCGCCCGCGATAGCGCCGGCGAAATCGGCCGTATCCTGCACCGATTCCTCCACCGTGCCGATGCGCTGCATCTCTTCGATGAGATTGGGCAGCTCATGACCGAATGCGCTCGCTACATTGCGCCGCTCGTCGTCGAGCGATTTCATCACGCGGGCGACGCCGGGCGTCATGCCCTCCACGTAGAAAGTAAATTCGCCGGCGCGCGCTTCCACCCAGGCCGCCGCCAGGACGGCGCCCGGCGGATGCAGCACCATGTTCACGTTGGCAAGGCTCGTGGCGAGCACGTCGCCCGCCTCCCGTGCGCTGGGAAACAGCGTCCGCGCGGTCGCCATCGCCGCGCGTGCCGCCGGTAGTGCCGCGACGCGTACATTTTTCGCGCGACCGGTGACCGTCACGCGCTGCGGTTGATTCTTGCGCGCGACGTAGGTGAGCGTCGACAACTCCGCGACGACCGGCTCTTCATTGCGCACCGAGCGAAACGCGGCGCGAAATTCGAGTGCGCCGCCGGTGTGGCCCG
>JBDSSV010000052.1:0-3715 GCA_039928535.1 Burkholderiales bacterium | reverse complement strand
CATGGGAAGGCGTTGCCGGTGCGCTGGCAACCGTCACGGTGTATGCTCTCGTCGTGTATTCAGGACAATTCATCCGGCACGATTGGCAATTTCTTGTGCTGGCGTTTCTCGGCATGGCCCTCTTCAGCGTTTACGGCGATCTGTTCGAGTCGTGGCTCAAGCGCAGCGCCGGCGTGAAGGACAGCGGCACGCTGTTGCCGGGGCATGGCGGCGCGCTCGATCGCATTGACGGCGTAATGGCGGCGTTGCCGCTGGCGGCCCTCATATTCCTCTGATGACCGGCATGCAGAAAATGCGGCAACTCGCGATTCTGGGTTCGACCGGCAGCGTGGGCGTCAATACGCTGGACGTAGTGGCGCGTCATCGCGACCGCTTTCGCGTCGCCGCACTGACCGCCCATCGGCAAAGCGAGCTGCTGTTGCGTCAATGTCTCGCGTTCGCGCCGCGTTACGCCGTGATCGGTGCAGCGCAGGACGCAGAACAGCTGCAGGTCAGGCTGCGCGCACAGGGCAGCGCCACCACCGTGCTGCACGGCCCCTCCGCATTGGAGGAAGTCGCGCGGCTGCCCGAGGTCGACACCGTCATGGCGGCGATCGTCGGTATCGCCGGCTTGCGCGCGAGCTTTGCCGCGGTGCAGGCCGGCAAACGCGTATTGCTCGCGAACAAAGAGGCGCTGGTGACGGCGGGTCCGGTATTCATGCAGGCGGTGCGTGCCCACGGCGCCACGCTGTTGCCGATCGACAGCGAGCACAACGCGGTGTTCCAGGCTTTGCCGCGCAGCTTTTCCGGCGATCTCGCGGCTTCCGGCGTGCGCCGCATCGTGCTGACTGCTTCGGGCGGGCCGTTTCGCAACGTGCCGCGCGAGCGGCTGCGCAACATCACGCCCGACGAAGCCTGCGCGCACCCGAACTGGGTGATGGGGCGCAAGATCTCGGTCGACTCCGCGACCATGATGAACAAGGGACTCGAAGTGATCGAAGCGAGCTGGTTGTTCAACGCCAGCGAGGCCCAGATCGCGGTCGTGCTGCATCCCGAAAGCGTAATTCACTCGCTGGTCGAATACGTCGACGGATCGATGCTTGCGCAGCTCGGCAATCCCGATATGCGCACGCCCATCGCATTCGCGCTTGCCTACCCCGATCGCATCGAGGCCGGCGTCGCGACGCTCGACCTCGCGGCGCTCGGCCAGCTGAATTTTGCCGAGACAGACGCCGTGCGTTTTCCATGCCTGGATCTGGCGCGCGCCGCGCTGCGCGCGGGCGGCAGCGCGCCGGCCGTATTGAACGCTGCCAATGAAGTGGCGGTTGGCGCTTTTCTCGAGTCTCAACTTGGTTTCGATCGTATTCCGGAATTGATCGAGCACACATTGTCCATGGTCGCGACCGCCTCGCTGAACGATATCGAGGACGTGTTCGCGGCGGATCTCGCTGCGCGTCACTGCGCTCAGGCCTGGCTCGCGCGCAACGGCGCGCGTCCGGCACGCGGAGCGGCGCGCGTTGCGGCCCAGGGTCAAGGACTGCGATGAATATTCTTATTACCGTTGTCGCGTTCGCATTTGCATTGGGTTCGTTGATAGTCGTGCATGAATTCGGCCACTACCTGGCAGCGCGGCTGTGCAACGTCAAAGTGTTGCGGTTTGCGGTCGGCTTCGGCCGCGTCATCGTGAGCCGCCGGCTCGGCCGCGACCAGACAGAATGGGCGATCGCCGCATTTCCGCTTGGCGGCTACGTCAAGATGCTCGACGAGCGCGAAGGCGACGTGCCGCCCGGGGATTTGCTGCGCGCATTCAATCGTCAAACCGTTTGGCGACGTTTCTTGATCGTGGTGGCGGGGCCAGTGGCCAATTTCCTGCTGGCGATATTCCTCTACTGGGTCATATTCATGCACGGCGTGCCGGGCGTGCGGCCGGTCATCGGGGCGGTGACGCCGGATTCGCCTGCGGCGCACGCGCAATTCGCGGTCGGCGATACGATCGTCAAGGTCGGCGGGGAAGCGGTCACGACGTGGCAGGACGCGCGCTGGCTGCTGCTGAAATATGCGGTCGACCGCGCGGGCGTCGGCATCGAGGTACAGAACGAGCGTGCGGAAATCCACTTCCGTCGACTCGACATGTCCGCTCTGAAGCCGGCCGATCTCGACGGGGATTTTCTGCGCGTGCTCGGCTTTGCACGCCTGCAACCGCCGCTGCCGCCGGTCATCGGCCGGGTCAGCGCGGGCGGGGCGGCGGACCGCGCCGGTATGCTGGCGGGCGACGAGATCGTCGCGATCGGCAGCGAGACGATGCAGCGCTGGGATCAGGTGGTCGCCGCCATTAGCACAAGTGCAGGGCGCGAACTGACGCTGACGGTAAAACGCGGCGCGGCCACGCGGCAGTTCCAGATCACGCCCGACGCGGTGGTCGAAAGCGCCGGCCGCATCGGCCGCATCGGCGTGGCGGTCAAAGTCGATCCCGATTCGATGCGGCAGTACATGGTTGAAGTGCGGTATTCGCCGCTGATCAGCATCGGCAAGGCGCTGGAGCGCACGTGGGACACATCGCTATTCAGTTTACGTATGCTCGGGAAAATGATGATCGGCGAAGTGTCGCTCAAAAACCTGAGCGGTCCGATCACGATTGCGGACTACGCTGGCCAGTCGGCGCAGATCGGCTGGATTTCCTACCTTGCTTTCATCGCGCTCATCAGCATCAGTCTGGGCGTGCTGAATTTGTTGCCCATCCCGTTATTGGATGGCGGTCATTTGATGTATTATATGATTGAAATTGTTAAGGGAAGTCCGGTTTCGACGCAGGTGATGGAAATCGGTCAGAATGTGGGGATGGCTTTGCTTTTTCTGCTCATGGCTTTTGCACTTTATAACGATATAACCCGGCTCGTGAATGGTTAACCCGATGCGCATCCTTCAATACCTTGCGCTTGCTGTCGCCGCCTGCAGCGCGCATGCTTTTGATCCATTTGTCGTCAAGGATATCCGCATCGAGGGTATTCAGCGCACCGAAGCCGGCACCATTTTCAGCTACATGCCGGTCAAGGTCGGTGAAACGATGAACGACGACAAGGCGGCGCAGGCGATCCGTTCGCTCTATGCCACCGGGTTTTTCAAGGACGTCAGCCTGGAAGTCGACAACGGGGTGTTGATCGTGGTCGTCCAGGAGCGCCCGTCGGTCGCGCAGGTCGACATCGTCGGCGCCAAGGAATTCAGCAAGGAGGATCTGCTGAAGGGGCTGCGGTCAGTCGGTCTCGCCGATGGCCGCATATTCGACCGCGGGTTGCTCGACAAGGCGGAACAGGAATTGAAGCGCCAGTACATCAGCCGCGGCAGATATGCGGCGCAGATAACGACCACCGCGACCCCGCTCGAGCGCAACCGGGTCGGCATAAAATTCGACATTGTCGAAGGCGAGGTTTCGAAAATCCGCCAGATCAGCATTATCGGCAACCAAGTTTTCAAGGAAAAAGACCTGGTCGGCCTGTTCAAGTTGCGCACGCCGGGCTTGCTGACCTGGTTCAGCAAGGACGACCAGTACTCGAAGCAGAAACTCGCCGCCGATCTCGAGACGCTGCGTTCGTACTATCTTGACCGCGGGTATCTCGAGTTCAGTGCCGAATCCACGCAGATTTCGATCACCCCCGACAAGAAAGACGTGTACATCACGATCGGCGTGTCGGAAGGCCCGCAATATACGGTCGCCGACGTCAAATTGGCGGGGGAGACG
>JBDSSV010000051.1:0-3086 GCA_039928535.1 Burkholderiales bacterium | reverse complement strand
GCGGAAGCATCGCGGCTCGCCGTGTTGGTAGCCGTGACATTGATATGCTCGCGCGAAAATATTTCGGTGATATCGCGCAGGAGACCGGTGCGGTCGCGCGCTTCGATCACGACGTCGACCGGGAACGTCGCGTCGGCCGCTACGCCCCAGTCCGCCGCGATCAGGCGCTCGGCGGCGAGACGCTTCACGTTGTCGCAGCCGCGCCGGTGTATGGTCACCCCGCGGCCGCGCGAAACAAACCCGATGATAGGGTCGGGCGGCGCGGGCTTGCAGCATTTGGCCGGCACAGTAAGCAACTTGTCGACGCCCACGATCAGAATGCCGCCCGGCCGCGCGCGCGGCCTGTGCACGACGGGTGCTTCGTCGCTGACAGCGGGCGACGCATCTTCCTCGCGCAATGCAACCTGGATCTGCCGTGCGCTGATTTCGCCGCGGCCGGTCTCAGCGAAAAAATCGTTGAGTTTCGCGAATCCAAGCGTCTGCGCGAGCTGGTCGAGGCTGACGCCCGTCATGCCCTGACGCTGGAGTTCTTTTTCAACGGCCGCGCGACCCTCCGCCATCGACGCTTCGAGATTGAGGCGATTGAACCACTGCCTGACCTTGCCGCGCGCACCGGCGCTCTTCAAGAATCCGAGGGTGGGATTCAGCCAGTCGCGGCTGGGACCGCCCTGCTTCGCCGCGATGATTTCGACGCGCTGGCCGTTTCTGAGCGGAGTGTCCAGCGGCACCAGCGCCCCGTCCACGCGCGCGCCGCGGCAGCGATGGCCGAGATCCGTATGAACGTGATAGGCGAAATCGATCGGCGTTGCGTCGCGCGGCAAATCAATCACTCGCCCCTGCGGAGTGAGCACGTAAATCGTGTCCGCAAACAGATCCAGGCGAAAACGCGCCGTCGCATCGCCCGCGTCGGCGATCTCGTCTTTCCATTCGACGACCTGACGCAGCCATGCAATCTTCCCGTCGTAGCCTGCATCGCTACGCGAGCCATCTTTGTAGCGCCAATGCGCCGCGACACCGAGCTCCGCATGCTGATGCATGTCAAACGTGCGGATCTGGACCTCGAGCGGCTTGCCTTCATCGCCGACGACTGCTGTATGCAGCGAGCGATAGTCGTTGTTTTTCGGTTTCGCGATGTAGTCGTCGAATTCCCCCGGCACCGGCGTCCACAGGCGATGCACGATATCGAGCGCCGCGTAACAGGCGCCGACATCGTCGACGAGCACGCGCACCGCATGCACGTCGTACAGCCCGTCGAAATGGACCTCTTTGCGCCGCATTTTGTTATAAATGCTGTAGATGTGCTTCGGCCTGCCGTTGACTTCAGCGTCGATGCCGGCGCGCGCGAACTCTGCGCGCAGGCGCGTGATCGCGGCTTCGATGTAGTGCTCGCGGTCACGGCGTTTCTCATCGAGCAGCGCGGCGATCTGCTTGTAGATCGCCGGCTCCAGAATCCGCAGCGCAAGGTCTTCCAGCTCCCACTTGAACTGCCAGATGCCGAGACGGTTCGCGAGCGGCGCGTAAATATCGCGCGCCAGGCGTGCCATGGCGTGGCGCAATTGCGCATCGTCGCTCTTGACCGCGAAGCGCAGGGTCTGTGTGTGATCGGCAAGCTTGATCAGCACGACGCGCACGTCCTGCGACATCGCCAGTAGCATCTTACGCAGGCCTTCGAGCTGGTGCGAGCTGTCGCTGTGCGCGTTGGCATCGCCGAGGTCTTCGATCAATGCCATGCGCGCGACGCCGTCGGCAAGCTCGGCCACCTGCGCGCCAAACGAGTCGCGCATTGCGACTACCCGGTCGTGGCTGACCGCCGCCGGAGCGAGCAGACTTGCCGCAAGGCAATCCGCCCCCAGTTTGAGTCCGCGCAGCATCGTGGCGACATTCAAGCTGTGCACGAACGCGGGCTCACCGCTTTTCGCGACCTCGTCGTGCAGCAACGGCGTAACCCAATCGAGCGTGCGTGCGAGCAGGTCGACGTCGGGTGCTGCGTAGTCAGGCACGAGTTTCTCCAGCCACGCAGTACCTTGCGCGGTGTCGGGGCCTGTCACGAGTTTCAGATGCGGCGCGTTCGCCATGCGTCTATCTTCCAGCCGCCGCGACTTTCATGCCGGCGAATCTTGTTGAGATGCGAGATTTTACGCGACTTCATCTGCGATAATTCGGCATGCTCAAACAGCGCTGCGCATGGGCCGGCAGCAATCCGCTGATGGTCCGCTATCACGATACCGAATGGGGCGTACCGGTGCACGATGATCGGGTGCTGTTCGAGTTCCTCATTCTCGAAGCCGCGCAGGCCGGGTTGTCGTGGCGCATAGTTCTCAACAAGCGCGAAAGTTATCGCGCCGCGTTCGCAGGTTTCGATCCGCAACGGGTTGCGCGTTATGACAAGCGGAAAATTGCCGCCCTCATGCGCGATCCCGGCATCGTGCGCAATCGTTTGAAAATCGAATCGGCGGTGACCAACGCGAGCGCATTTATTGCGGTGCAGCAGCAATTCGGATCTTTTGACGCCTATATCTGGCAATTCGTCGGTGGCAAAGCGCTGCTCAATTTCAGGCGCAGTGCGCGCGGCGTTCCGGCCTCAACTGCTTTATCAGATAAGATCAGCAAAGAATTGAAACAAATAGGATTTCGCTTTGTAGGCACCACCATTTGCTACGCCTACATGCAGGCGATCGGCATGGTCAACGATCATTTGAGGGCCTGTTTCCGGCACAAAACAGCCGCGACTCGTCCCTAACGCCCTTGTTGAAAAAGTCACGCTTTCGGGTTGATAATACGGCTATCCGCTGAGCTGTCCTCGATTGCAAACAGCCCGGCATAAAACAATATGCAAGGGGGCGACTATGTATCGATGGCTGATGCTTATTGCCGCAACTTCGATTGCTGTTGCCGGATATATTTCTCCTTGCTTCGCGCAAGAAGCACGCGAGTCGGATTCACCTCCTGCCAATCTGCATCCTCCAGTCGCTCTTGATGCCGCTACCCTGCGCTTGCGGTTTGCGCCGAGCAACCTCGGCCTGAAGCCGCAATCCAATGCCAACGCGAATTCCAGCGGCACAGCCATGCCGTTCGGTCTCGATTAC
>JBDSSV010000050.1:0-2572 GCA_039928535.1 Burkholderiales bacterium | reverse complement strand
CACGACGCCGTTGGCATTTTGCCAGGGGCCGCGGCCGATGCGATCGATCGCGTTGACGCCGGGCGTCGTCGCGGTGGAAGCGGTGCTCAAATAGGCGCGCCATGTGCGATGGTCGGCGCCAACCGCCCGTGCGAGGTTCTGGCAATGCCGATCGGCGCCGGCCAGCCCGCCGACGTCGGCACCTTTGCCGCTGCCGACGCTCGTTACGAAGAACGTCATGCCGTTTTGTGAGCGATCGGCGCAGCCGCTCAAGCCCACAGCGGCCAACGCCAGCGACGCGACAATCGAACAGCTGATCTTCCGGTTCAACATGGAGTTCTCCCTCGTTTATGTTTTTGTTGCGGATAGCGACCGTAGCATACAAGCCGGCGCTGTTCAATTGTCGCGCCGCTCCGGCTAGAATGGCGCGCCGCCCGCGTTTGACGCGGGCACCGTCCGCCAATCACCAAGGATCCCGCCATGGCCCGAACCCCTCGCGTCGACGTGCACAGTCACGTCTTTCCGCGCGAAATGCTCGATCTCGTACGCGCGCAACCGCATGACTACGGCATGCATTTCGCCGATACGCCGGCTGGCGAACGGCTGCTGCGCGACGACGGCCACGTGAGCCCGCTGTTCGCCGAATTTTACGACGCCGACGCGAAAGTCGCGGGCATGGACCGCAGAGGGCTCGACATTTCGGTGCTCTCCCCGACGCCGATGATTTATTTTTATAACCTCGACGCCGATCATGCGGCCCGCGCGGCGCGCGTGACCAACGACGGCGTCGCGAACATGGTGGCGCAGCGCGCCGACCGTCTGCGCGGTATGGCGACTTTACCGATGCAGAACGCGGACGCGGCCGTGGCCGAACTCGAGCGCGTGGTGAAGGACCACGGCTTCCGCGCGATCGAGCTGGGCTGCACGATTGTCGGCGATCAGCTCGCGGAAAAGCGCTACCGGCCGGTGCTCAAGCGCGCGCAAGAACTCAAAGTATTTATATTCACGCATCCGCATTTCACCGGCGAGCGCTGCGGCCTCGAGCCTTATTATCTTTCCAATCTGGTTGGCTTCCCGCTGGACACCGTGACCATGGCCGCGCACCTGATGTTCAGCGGCACGCTCGACGAGCTGCCGGACCTGCAGTTCGTGCTGGCGCACGGCGGCGGCTACCTGCCGTATCAGATCGGCCGTCTCGCGCACGGCTACTCGGTGCGCAAGGAGCCGCACGCCAACAAAGCATCGTCACCGCGCGATTTACTGCGCCGTTTTCACTTCGACGCGCTGACGCATGACGACAAGGCGTTGGCATTTCTGATTCAGCAGGTGGGGGCGGACCGGGTAACTCTCGGCACCGATGCGCCGTTCGATATGGGCGAGGAAAATCCGCTCGCACGGGTCGATGCGGTGCGCGGATTGAGCGACGAAGACCGAGCGCGCGTGCACGGCTTGAACGTACTGGGGCTGCTGGGTGAGTGATTGAGCGATTGAGTGATTGGATCACCTAATCACCCAGTGCAACCGATCGATGATGGCGCGCGGCATTGGCCGTGCTTCCAGCCAATAGCGCGCTTTTCGTGCGCCCGTTTACAATGCCGGTCATCATGCCGCAAGCGCGCCCCCGGGCTACCCTCGATCTGATTGATAACTTTCCCGCTTTCGGCAGGGCCGCCTCTTACATCAAAACAATTATTATGGAGCGACAGTACAAATCAATCGCGGACATCGGCGGCGGTGCCAATCCGCTGCTGGACGAAGAGTTCATCGTGCGCAACAAGCTCGAATATTTTCTGATCGACAAATCGGCGCATGAATTGAAAAAGTCGGGCGCTCGCTACCGCACTATCGAAACCGACGCCGCCTGCGGCCTCGATGATTTTCGCAAACACACAGCACGCACGAAGTTTGATTTGATTTTTTCCCACATGCTGCTCGAGCACATCGCAGATCCGCTGCAGGCGCATCGGAATTTTTACGATGCGCTGAATCCCGGCGGCCGCTGCGTGCATATTTATCCGTCGCCGAACAATCTGCCGCTGATGTTGAATCGCGTGCTACCCGAAGCAATTTCAATGTGCCTGCTCCGGCTCGCGCAACCCGCCCGCGATTTGACAGGGGCGCAGCGAAAATTCAAGGCCTACTACCGGATGTGCGGCGCGCCCGGTCCGGTCCTGACCGCTGCGTTCGAAGCCATCGGCTACAGAGTCCTGCAGCACACCGGCTTCATAGGCCACGCTTACTACGCGCGTTGTCGGCCGGCCGCCATGCTGGAAGTGCAATTCAGAATGCTGGCCCACCGGTTCCAGTTACCCCTCACCGGCGGTTGCCTGCTGGTTCTTGAAAAGTGTGCGTAGCCTCTATTTTTACGCGCGGCAAGGGCGCTGTGCGCAGATTTTTCGGCACGGAGAGGCTATTATGGGCAGGTATGTTACGTATCATTCACCGGTTCGGATGTTGAAGTAATCGGGTTGATATACAAGTCAGGAGATCCAGCATGCACACACTTTCATTTCTTTGCACATTTGCACTCGTGTCGGTCTTGTCGGGATTCGCATTGCCCGCATTTGCCGCCGATGCGGGCACGGTCCAGCAG
>JBDSSV010000049.1:0-3266 GCA_039928535.1 Burkholderiales bacterium | reverse complement strand
CCCGCATCTGCGGCTCCATCGAGCGCATGATGATGTCGGCGGCGCTGCCGGCGGTAAACGGGATGTAGACGCGCACCGGACGCGAGGGATAAATTTGTGCGCCAGCAGATGAAATGAGAAGCGCGCTGATGGCAAGCACGGTAAGTTCACTGGCGCCCGGCAATCGTCGCATGCTGTTCTCCTCCAGCGACTCTGACGGTCGCGGCCGTGCAAGCGTAACACGGGCGTGTGGCGCAACCAACCGGCGGGTTCGCGCTCCCCACGCGCCGGCACTGACGGCCGGCGGTCTAACGACTACTGGATTGCAGCGAGCTTGCCGTTCGCGAACTCGAGCTGTTGCTTCGGCTCGTCCGGCGGGCCATAAATCCACTCCTCGTGCCAGGTATTCTTGACCCTGCTGCGATGAATCTTGCTCGGTCGGCCCCAGCCCCGCATATTCAGCACTTCCGTATCGCTCATGCCCAAGGCAAGGGCCGTCGATTGAAGCTGCGACGGCGGCAAAGGATCCTGCCGCAGGTTCAGCGGGCTTACGCTATTAGGCTCAAGTAAACGAATGGGTATCACCGCGACGTCCATCGCGGTCTGACCCGGTTTACATGGCACATCCTGATAGACGATAGAGTTATCGCTGTTGCACTTGTAGATTTCAGCCCGCGCGGCCAGCGGCAACGCGGCGCAGCACAGTCCGGCATAGATGAGTAAATTCGCGGAATTTTTCATGGCATCCTCCAATGCACTTAGACGAGTTCAGAATGCCACTGCCACGGGGTCCGCACCATAAGGACTGTCCGATTCGGCTGTAGGAGGATTGCGATGCGCGTTGCCAGCTTTCGTTAACCTCCCTGTGGGCGCTGGCCGCGGCTGCTAGGCGCTAACGCGTGCTTGCGGTATTCTTCGTCGGGCCCGCGATGATTCTCTGGATTACGCTGAAGTCGTATGACGGGTGATCAAAACAAGACATCAATGACGCTGGAGGAGAGCCATGAAATTCCCGTTTGAATTGCCGGGCCAACACGCGCAGGCCAATGACCTGCCATTGTCGGGCCTGCCGCGGCGCACCTTTCTGGCCAGCCTCGCCGCGTTCGGCGCCAGCGCACTGATTCCAGGCTGCGCGACCGATGCCGCCGCGCCGGTGCTGACGTCAGGCAAGCCGCACCGTATCGACGTCCATCATCACCATGTGCCGCCGGGTTATCTTGAGGCGGTGCCACGCCAGCGGGCGGGCGGCAACCCGCCGCCATGGACCCCCGCGAAATCGCTCGAAGACATGGACAGGAACGGCATCGCCACCTCCATTACGTCGATCATTCCCGAGGGCGTTTGGTTCGGTGATGTCGCGCTCGCGCGGCGTCTCGCGCGCGAGGTCAACGACTACGGTGCGAAGCTGGTGCGCGACTACCCGGGCCGTTACGGCATGTTCGCAACTATTGCGCTGCCCGACACCGAAGGCTCGCTGCGTGAAATCGAATACGCGCTCGACGTCCTGAAGGCCGACGGCATCGCCTTGATGACAAGTTTCGACAAAAAATACCTCGGCGATGCGGCGTTCTGGCCGGTGCTGGAGGAACTCAACCGGCGCCGCGCAATCGTCTATACGCATCCGCTGCAGCCGGCCTGCTGCGGCAATCCGATTCCGTCACTCATTTCGAGTTCGGCAATCGAATATCCGGCCGATACCACGCGCGCGATCGCGAGCCTGCTGTTTTCCGGCGCGGCAGCGCGGTTTCCGGACATCCGCTGGATTTTCTCACACGGCGGCGGCGTGCTGCCGTTCGTCTACAGCAGGTTTACGCGGCAGGAAGCGGCAATGAAGGACCGCGCGAAATATCTGCCCAACGGCGTCGCGCACGAGATCCGGAAGTTCTACTACGAAACCGCGCAGGCCAATCACTCAGGCGCGCTGACGGCTCTGCTGAAAATAGCGCCGCTGTCGCAGGTGCTGTTTGGCACCGACTATCCGTTTCGTCCGGGCGCCGAAGAGGTCGACGGCCTTTCCGGATACGGGTTCAGCGCGGCGGATTTGCAGGCAATAGATCGCGGCAACGCGTTGCGTCTGTTGCCGCGGTGGAACGTCTAAGCCGGGAAGGCGACGAATGACGCGCAGCTCATTGGCGCCGCGCGTACGTAACTGTTAACATTTAAAAAATCCGCGGTGTTCCGCTTAAGCGGGTCTCACAGCAGCAAACAATCGCGATCGACGGGAGGCGGGCCATGAAGAGGATTGCACTGACGGCATCGATTTTTTGCCTGGGCGTAGCCGCGGCGTCGGCGCAGACGCTTGACGAGCCTAAAGCCGACGGCAAGAACCCCGACAATGTGCTGACATACGGCATGGGCTACAGCCAAACCCGTTACAGCCCTCTCGCGCAGATCAACAAGAGCAATGCAAAAAAACTCGTGCCGCTATGGACGGCCGGGCTCGAGAACGAGTTCGGCGAGCAGGCGCAGCCGCTGATACACAACGGCGTGATGTATGTGAGCAACGCGAAATGGACGGCCGCGCTCGCGCCTTCAATCTACGCACGTTTCCCCCGGATCAGAAAAGCCGCTTTCTGAATTCGGTCACCAAAGGCAAAAACAGCATGCCGCCGTGGGGCGGCCTGTTCAGCGCCGACGAGATCGAGACGCTGTGGGCTTACGTGATGGCGGGCGAGAAAAGTAGAAGTCATGAAACTGCAAACCTACACGCGCACCGCGGTCGTCCTGCACTGGCTGATCGGCGTCTGCGTGCTCGCTCAGATCACGCTCGGCCTGTGGATGATCACCATCCCGAAAAGCCCGCCGGGCGTGCGCGCTTATTGGTTCAACACGCACAAATCGATCGGCATCACGCTCGCGGTGCTGATAGTCGTGCGCGTGCTGTGGCGGCTTGCGCATCGCGCGCCGCCGCTGCCGTCAACCATGCCGAAGTGGGAGCGCATCGCCGCCAAGGCGAACCACGCGCTGCTCTACGTGTGCATGATCGTGATGCCGGTATCGGGCTACCTCGGCTCGTCGTTCACCAAATACCCGATACTCTACTGGGGCATCAAGCTGCCGCAATGGGGGTGGGACTCGCCGGAGCTGAAAGATCTATGCAGCCAGGTGCATTTCGTGACGGTATGCATTTTCATCGCGCTGATTGCGCTGCATATCGCGGCCGCCATAAAGCACTGGCTCGTTGATCGTGACGGCGTTGCTCAGCGCATGTGGATTGGAAAAAGGGTGAGGAGTGAGGCGTGAGCGTTTAGGAGTGAGCGGAAAATAATAAGAATCGAGACTAGATC
>JBDSSV010000048.1:0-12157 GCA_039928535.1 Burkholderiales bacterium | reverse complement strand
ACCATCGAGGAGGTCGTGCGTGTCGTTTCGCGACCACCGCATCCGACCCTGATCCAGAATAACCGTTGGTTTCATACGCTTCTGACCGATGGCGTCGAGGTTGAATATATCGAGGCAGCGACTGGAGAAGCGCGCGGCGCGCGCGCGCGCGGTGGAACTGCTGCGCGAGGTCGGTATCCCGGAGCCGGAGGCGAAGATCGACGCGTATCCGTTTCAGTTGTCGGGCGGGCAGCAGCAACGCGTCATGATAGCGATGGCGATCGCCTGCGAGCCGGCGCTGCTCATTGCCGACGAGCCGACGACCGCGCTCGACGTGACGATCCAAAAACAGATTCTTGATCTGCTCGCCGCGCTGCAGAAGCGGCGGCAGATGTCCATGCTGTTCATTACGCACGATCTCGCCGTAGTCGGCGAAATCGCCGACCGCGTCATCGTCATGCGCGACGGCGAAATCAGGGAGCAGGGCGACGTCAGGCAGATTTTCGAGCAGCCGCGCGATGCCTATACCAAGGCGCTGCTGCTGTGCCGTCCGCAAATGTCGCAGCGCCCGCGGCGGCTGCCGGTCATAGACGACTTCCTCGAAAATTCCGCCGCCGCCGGCACGGCTGTGCCCCAACGCAGCCGCGGCCTGCAAGGCGACGAATCCATCGTGCTCGAAGTGCGCCACCTGGGCAAAATCTTCCATACGCGTTCGGGGTTGTTCGCAAAAAAAACGTTTGCGGCGGCCAAGGACGTCTCGTTCCGGCTCGCCCGCGGCAAGACGCTCGGCCTCGTCGGCGAGTCGGGTTCCGGCAAAACGACGGTGGCGTTGACGCTGATGCATCTATTCGATGAGTCGAGTGGGGAGGTGCTGTTCGAGGGCCGTGACTTGCTGGCCATGCCCGCACAGGAATTGCTGAAGTACAAACGCCGGATCCAGATCGTATTTCAGAATCCGTACGCATCGCTCAATCCGCGCTTTACGGTGGGCCAGATTCTGATGGAGCCGCTGCTGATCCACGGCATCGGCGCGGACGTGGCCGCGCGGCGCGAGATGGCCTATGAACACCTCGGCAAAGTGGGGTTGCCCGAGGCGTCGTTCTTCAAATATCCGCACGAGTTCTCCGGCGGCCAGCGTCAGCGCATCGCCATCGCGCGCTCCCTCACCATGCGGCCCGAGGTGCTTATCCTGGACGAGTCGGTGTCCGCGCTAGACGTGTCGGTGCAGGCGCAGGTACTCAACCTGCTGCAGGACCTGCAGGACGAGCTAAACATGAGTTATATCTTCATTTCGCACGACCTGGCGGTCGTCAAGTACATGGCCGACCAGATCATGGTGATGAACGAGGGGGAAATCGTCGAGATCGCCGATTCGGATGATATCTATATTCATCCGCAGCATGCTTATACGAAAAAACTGCTGTCGGCGATCCCGCAGGGTTGGCGCAACGGGGGGACGACCGGCTAGAGGCTGCCTGGGAAAGCGCGGTCCGTCGCGCTGAGTTCAGTGCGGTTTTTGCGCCAGCACGATCTTCTTCGAGCCCTTGCCGGCATGCGCTTGGCGGGCGTGGACCGGCTTGCCCGCGAGCGTTGGCTTGCGGCCCTTGTTATGCGCGACCTTTGTATGCCCGACCTTTGTATGCGCAATCTTTGTACGCGCAATCTTTGCGGCACCGCCTTTGCGCGCGGCGTATTTCGCGGATTTACCGGGCGCTTTGTCGTCAGCCATGGTGGGCGACGGCAGATCCGGCAGATAGGGCGTCGCGCTGCCGCTGGCGGGCACCAGCAGCGTCGAGCCTGCAGCGGCACCGCGCTTGCCGGTAATGCCGTTGACGTGTTTGAGCTGCGCTCCACTCATGCCGTAACGGGTCGCGATGCGGTCGACCGTTTCACCGTGTTTCAATTTGTACGCCTGCCACGACACGAGCGGCTGATCATTTGATCGCATATTTAGCCGGAAAATGTCCGCCTTGTCGGCGGGAAACAGCAGCGTGCGCTCGCCGTCGGCCCTGATGACCGGGCGGCTGTTGCCCGGATTGAGTGATACGAATTCCTCGACCGGCATGTCGGCAAATTTGGCGGCCAGTTTGACGTCGATGTGCTTGGTCGTCGTGACGGCGACGAAATAAGGCTGGTTCGCCACTTCGGCCAACTCGATGCCGAATTGCGCGGGATTGGCGATGATATTCTTGACCGCCTGCAGCTTGGGCATGTAGTTACGCGTTTCATTCGGCATGGAAAGGCTCTGGTAGTCGGTGGCGAGGCCTTTGGCCGCGTTTTTCGAGATGGCGCGCGAGACCGCGCCTTCGCCCCAGTTGTAAGACGCCAGCGCCAGGTCCCAGCTACCGAACATTTCGTAGAGTTTTTGCAGGTAATCCAGCGCTGCGTTGGTCGCGGCCATTACGTCGCGCCGGCCGTCATACCAGAAATTCTGGTGCAGGCCGTAAGACTTGCCCGTCGACGGAATGAATTGCCAGATGCCGGAGGCGTGAGCGCGGGAGTAGGCAACTGGGTTGTACGCGCTCTCGATGATGGGCAGCAGCGCGATCTCGCTCGGCATGCCGCGTTTTTCGACCTGGTCGACGATGTAATAGAGGTAGCGGCTGCTGCGCGCGACCGTGCGCGCGATGTACTCGGGCCGCCTTGAAAACCATTCTTCCTGCTCGCGCACGAGCGGGCTCGCCAAGTCCGGCAATCCGAAGCCGTTGCGGATGCGCTGCCACACGCTGGTCGGCGCTCTCGTCAAATCCATCAGGGGCGGCAGCGCGGCCGCAGGCGGCGGTGTGACGACCGCCGAGGGCTCGGCCGGCAGCGCTTCGATGATTGCGGGATCGGTGCTCTGGGCCGCATCTGTAGCGTCGGCAGGCGTGCCCACGGCAGGGTCGAGCGCGGATTGCTTGAGCTCGAGAAGTTTCCCGGGCGCGGCACCGGCAGCAAACGAAAGCGGCGAAACGGCAAGGACGAATAGTCCGGAAGCGATTACCAAAGCTCTGACTTGCGACTGCATCAGGAGGCCATCCTGTCTTAATTGAACGCCGCCATGTTACCTAAGCCGGTCGCCCCGAGTCAAGGTAAATTCTTGCAGAAAATCAATGCTAAGCGAATGATTTAAGACGCTAAAACTTGTTTTTCCATTCGCGCAGCTCGCCCAGCACGCTGACGGGGTCGGTGAGCGGTCTACCGGCATGCTTGCTCGCCGCGGCGATTACCTCGGGCTGGTCGCAGCGCATGAACGGATTGGCGCGCATTTCCTGGGCGAGCGTCGACGGCAGCGTCGGCTCGTCTTTGGCGCGCAGGGCTGCTGCGGCCTGTTCCCACTTCGGGAGCTCGGCATTTCCAGTTTCCACGGCTTGGCCGAACTTGATGTTGGCGAGCGTGTATTCGTGGCCGCAATAAACGCGGGTCGCTGCCGGCAATTTTGCCAGCTTGGAGAGCGACGCATGCATCTGCGCCGGCGTGCCCTCAAACAGGCGGCCGCAGCCGCAGGCAAACAAGGTATCTCCGCAATACAGCATGCCGCCGCCGTAAAACGCGATGTGGCTCCGGGTATGGGCCGGAATTTCGAACACCTCGAATTCGACGCCGAACTCGGGCAGGGTGAAGCGGTCACCTTCGCGCACGGGATTACTGACGGTCGGGATGCGGTCATCGTAAGGCCCGTAGACGGGCACCTTGAAGTGCTCGAGCAGCTGCGCGTTGCCGCCGACGTGATCGGCGTGGTGATGCGTATTGAGGATGGCGGTGAGCTGCAGCTTCTGCGCGCGCAGGTAGTCGAGCACGGGCGCGGCTTCGCCCGGATCGACAACTGCCGCATACGAGCCGCGGCGCAGCGTCCAGACGTAATTGTCCTGAAACGCACGTATGGGATAAACACTGATGTCATTCATGGCGGGCAGCCTGCTCCGGTTTGTGCACAGCCCGTATCTTTGTTTTAAACTGCATGCATGTCAACGTTGCCAGAAACGCACTCACCCGCCGCATGGCTGACGACGCCGCTCGGGCGCTATCTGCTCGAATGCGAGCTCAAGTACGTCGACGAGACCGTCGCCGACGTATTCGGTTATAACGCGCTGCAACTGGGGCTGCCCGAGCACGATTTTCTGCGCGCCAGCCGCATACCTTTCAAATGCCGGGTCGCGCGCGCCGCCCCCGCCATGCTGCGTGCGCGGTTTCGCGATCTGCCGATCGCCAGCAACAGCGTCGATCTGCTGGTGCTGCCGCACGTGCTCGAGTTCAGCGTCAATCCGCACCAGATACTGCGTGAAGTGCAGCGCGTACTGATGCCCGAAGGCCACGCCGTCATCGCGTGCTTCAATCCGTGGAGCTTGTGGGGCCTGCGCCGGCTGTTCAATCGCACGCCCGAGGTTTATCCGTGGGATGCACAGTTCATCACGCTCCCCCGTATCAAGGACTGGCTGGCGCTGCTCGAGCTCGAGATTGCCGCGGGAAAAATGGGTTGCTATGTCCCGCCTTTCGCGCAGGACAAGTGGCTCCAGCGTTTTGGTTTCATGGAAGCAGCCGGCGACCGCTGGTGGCCCATCGCGGGCGGAGTTTATTTTCTGCACGTTGTGAAGCGCGTGCGCGGGATGCGCGTTATCCTGCCGAAGTGGCGTGAAGAAACGGCGCGCCGGCCCAACCTGTCGGTGGTGCCGAAAACGCAGGACAACGACCGGCTGGCCGCGGCGCGCGAAAGTAGCCAGATCCGGGTCCAGTTGCGCGTTGAACCATGAGCGGCAATGACGTCGAGGTCTACACCGACGGCGCATGCAAAGGCAATCCCGGAATCGGGGGCTGGGGCGTGCTGCTGCAGTCCGGCGACCGCACGCGCGAACTGTGCGGCGGCGAAGTGCATACGACGAACAACCGCATGGAACTCACCGCGGTGATCCGCGCGCTCGAGGCGCTGAACCGCAAGTGCCGCGTCAAGCTGCATACCGATTCCAAGTATGTGCAGCTCGGCATCACGGAATGGATACACGCATGGAAAAAGCGCGGCTGGAAGACCGCCGACAAGAAAGCGGTCAAGAACGAGGATTTGTGGCGTCAACTCGACGAGCTCGCGGGCGGCCACGACATCGAGTGGCTGTGGGTCAAGGGCCACGCCGGGCACGACGGCAACGAGCGTGCCGACGAACTGGCGAACCGCGGCGTTGAGCAGGCGCGCGGCGCCTGATTGAAAAATTTTGATTTTTAATTTTAAATGTTTCGAAAAAAAGCCGGATTCAACATTCAGCATTTGATGTTCAAAATTTAACATTGACTACTATGCGGCAGATAATTCTCGACACTGAAACGACCGGCCTCGACCCCAAGCTCGGGCATCGCATAATCGAAGTGGCGGCCGTCGAGATCGTCGACCGGCGGCCGACCAGCAATCATTTTCACCGCTACGTCAATCCGGGACGCGCGAGCGAGGCGGGCGCGCTCGAAGTGCATGGCCTGACCGAGGAATTCCTGCGCGACAAGCCGAAATTCGGCGATATCGCCAGAGATCTGATCGAGTTCGTCGCCGGCGCGGAAATCATCATTCACAACGCCGCGTTCGACTGCGCGTTTCTCGACGCGGAATTCGGGTTGCTCGACCTGCAGCCGCTCGCCGCGCATTGCGCGGCAGTGGTCGACACGCTGCGCATGGCGCGCGACCTGAACCCGGGCAAGAAAAATAATCTCAATGCATTGTGCGAGCGTTACCAGATAGACCACTCGGCGCGCACGCTGCATGGCGCGCTGCTCGATGCCAATCTGCTCGCGGAAGTGTATCTGGCGATGACGCGCGGCCAGGACAGCCTCATGATCGATGCCGCGCCGACGCCGCAGGCGCGGGCCGAGACGCGCCGCGCAAGCGGCACGCTGGCATTGATCGTGCTGACCGCCACCGTGGAAGAACTGGCCGCGCACGCGCAGCAACTCGCGGAGATCGATAAGGCGAGTCGCGGCGCGTGCGTATGGCAGAAACTCGAAACCGCCCCCCGACCCTAGACTTCGCGCGCGGTCAGACCTCTTCGCCGCGCGCGAGTTTCGCGCAGACGGTTGTGATCAGACGCCGCGAGATACTGATGCTGGGCGGCAACTGCGGCAACTGCTCGGCGTCGAAGAAACGCGCCTCTTCGATTTCGATGCCGTCCGGCCGTATCTCACCGCCGGCGTAGTCCGCGGTAAACGCGACCATCAGCGAATGCGGGAAAGGCCACGGCTGGCTGCCGAAATAGCGGATGTTCTCGACTTCGACGCCGACTTCCTCGCGCGTCTCGCGCCGCACCGTGTCTTCGAGCATTTCGCCGGGTTCGACGAAGCCCGCGAGCGCACTGTAACGCCCCGGCGCCCACTCCTTCTTGCGCCCGAGCAGCACTTCGCGGCCGCGCTTGATCAATATCATGATTGCCGGCGACACCGGCGGATAGACGGTGAAGCGGCATTTGGGACAGGCGCGCGCACGCTCATCGGTGCGCGCCACCATCGGCGTGCCGCAGCGGCTGCAGAACTGGTGGTTGCGGTCCCACTCCATGATCTGGAACGCACGGCCGGCGAGCACGGCAAGCGGTTCTTCCACCATGCCGAAGATTGCGCGCAGGCCCTGCATCGCATGGCCGTGCGGTAGCTCGTTCGCGTGCTCGAGTTCTGCCACATAGCAATGCTCGCCGCCGAAGGTGCCGAGATACAGGCTGCGTAACGAGTTTATTCCAAAGTCCGATATATCGCGCCCGCGCGGCAGCCGCGTTTCGCCGTCTCCATTGGCCACCAGCAACTCGCCGCGATGAAACGCAAACCAGATGGCCGGCTCTTTCCGCTGCGCCGGCGGGACGACCAGCGGTTGATATTCGTCTGCCATCGATCTGCCTAAGGGTTGGTTGAGCGCACGCGCGCCAGGCGTCCCACGCAGCCTAGCCTGAATATGGATAGTACTATGAGACCGCGCCGCCGGTGTCGCGGGCCGGAAAAAATCGCGCAATGCACTTTTTATGCGGGCGATATTCGCGCGGCGCGATTGGCGTTATGCTTGGTGCCGGCTTATCAATAGCGAGGTTGTCGTGACCAGCGAAAAAGACAGCGGTCCGCTTGAGGTGGATTTCGAGGCGGCAGCGCGGCTCGTGGCCGCGCTCGAGCGGGATCTGCAGAAAGTCAGCGGCAATTCGGCCGACGTCCAGCGCTTGAGGGACGAAGTTGAGACCCTGAAGAACGTGCTCAACTCCCCGGCGCGCCGCGCGCACTGGGTTAGCGAAGGGCTGCACGACGTGCGCGGGTTGTTCGAGCGTCTGAAGGACGAGGCGGTCGCCGACAGTGTCAAAGCCGGCCAGTACGTCGCGGAAATCGGACGCATCCTGGGCCTGTGAAATTCGCGCCGCAGTGTTTGCTCAAGACGATGCTGGCATGCGGCGCCATGGGCTGGGCGCAGATGTCTGGCGCTGCGGATTGCGGCGCCGGGCTGCGCGGCGCGCAAACGCTGGAGTCCGCGCATTACCGGCTCAGTTACCGCACGCAACCCGCCCGGATCGCCGTCGGCAGGCAATTTGCGATCGAGCTCGTCGTTTGCGCCAAAGACCAGCCGTCGCGCGTGCAGGGCGTTACCGTCGACGCCTCCATGCCGGAGCACGCGCACGGCATGAACTACAAACCCACTGTATTGCGCGTGCCACCTGCGACAGCCACGCCGGGCGCGCGTTTTCGCGCTGACGGCTTGATGTTCCACATGCCAGGCCGCTGGGACCTCACGTTCGATGTGGCAGGTGCGGGCGGCACCGAGCGGCTGATGCGCAGCATAGTGCTCGAGTGAGCGCGCGCGCAGTTCTCTTCGCCGTATGCACGGCTGCGGCGGTAATGTGCGTGCGACCGGTAAACGGCGCGGACACTCGTCTGCTCGATTTCACGCCCGCGGAAGTGCGCCGCATTTTGCAGCACGGGCCATGGCCGGCGCCGTGGCAGCGCGACCCGAGCAACCGCGTGTCGGGCAAGCGCGCGGCGATCGAGCTTGGCGAGCGGCTGTTCTTCGAAAAGCGCCTGGCTGGCGGCGCGGGTATGTCATGCGCGAGCTGCCATCTGCCGGAAAGTAATTTCGCCGACGGCCGCGTGCTTGGCATCGGACAGGAAGAAGTCGACCGCAACACGCCCAGCCTCGTCAACGCGCGCTATAACCGCTGGTTCGGCTGGGACGGCGCGAACGACAACTTGTGGGCGCAAAGCATGCGGCCGCTGCTCGATCCGCGCGAGCTGGCGGCGAGCGAGCGGCATATCGCCGCGTTAATGCGCGGCGACGGCGAGTTGCGCTGCCGCTATCAGCGCACGTTCGGCGCGCCGCCGGCGCCTGCGGACGACGAAGCTGTGCTGGTCGACGTTGCCAAGGCGCTCGCGGCATTTCAGGAAACTTTCGTTAGCGGACGCACTCCGTTCGACGATTTTCGCGATGCGCTTGCGCGTGGCGACCGCCGTGCCGCGGCGCGCTATCCGCAAGATGCGCAACGCGGGCTGCGCATTTTCGTAGGCAAAGGCGCATGCAATCTGTGCCACTTCGGGCCGAATTTCACCAACGGCGAATTCCACGAAATCGGCATCCCGGTGCTGCGCAAGCTCGGCAGCGTCGACTGGGGCCGCTACCAGGGCATCAAGATGCTGCAGGCGAGCCGCTTCAATCTCGCTGGCGCTTATAGCGATGATGCGTCGCGCGCGACCGCCGTAGCGACGCGCCATGTCGCGCTCAGCCCCCAGAATTACGAGCAGTTCAAAATACCGTCGCTGCGCAATATCGCATTGACCGCGCCGTATATGCATAACGGCCACCTCGCTACTCTGCGCGACGTGGTCAGACATTATTCCGTCATGGACCTGAGCCTGCTCCATCAGGCGCATCTTTACGACGGCGACGGCGTACCGCAGACTTTGCCCGTCGACAAACTGCTGAAGCCGCTCGGATTGGCGGATACCGAAATCGATGACGTCGTGGCGTTCCTAACTACGTTGACGGAGGGGAGGGCGCCGATAAGGCTCACGCCGCGGCGCTCTAATTGCCGCTAGCGTGCGCGATGGACTGTTTTTCCGCACTCGGCTACGGCGAGAAATTCAGTGGGCGTTCTCGCGGTCGAGCACCACCCATATCGTCTTGGCGACGATATACAGATCGAGCCGCAGCGACCAGTTGCGCAGGTATTCGAGATCGTGGTCGATGCGGCCCTTCATCTTTTCGAGCGTGTCCGTTTCGCCGCGGTAGCCGTTGATCTGCGCCCAGCCGGTGATGCCCGGGGCGACCTTGTGGCGCAGCATGTAGCCCTTGATGAGCTTGCGATACATCTCGTTGTGCGCAACGGCGTGTGGACGCGGACCCACGATGCTCATGCGGCCTTGCAGGACGTTGAAGAATTGCGGCAGCTCGTCGAGCGACGTCTTGCGCAGAAAGGCGCCGATCGGCGTCATGCGCGGATCGTGTTTCTGCGCCTGCGTGATCACGTCGCCGTCGTCCATCACAGTCATCGAGCGGAATTTGTAGACGGTGATCTCGCTGCCGTCCAAGCCGTAGCGGCGTTGCTTGAAAATGACGGGTCCCGGCGAAGTCAGCTTGACGCACAGAGCGATAATCAGGAGGAAAGGCGAGATCAGGGCCAGGATCAGCAGCGACAGCACAATATCGCTGCCGCGCTTGATGATGCCGTTGATGCCGGTGAACGGCGTTTCGCACACGGCGACCACGGGCACGCCGCCGACCGAGTCCATGCGCCCCTGTATCAGGTCGGTGACAAAGGTGTCTGGCGCGAAGTAAATGGAGCCGGTGGTGTCGCGCAGCCCGTCGAGCAGGTTAAGGATGCGTTGCTGCGAGGCCATGGGCAGCGACAGGTAACTGACGGCGACGCGGTGTTGCTTGACATACGCGGGCATGTCCGCGAGTTTGCCCAGCAGCGGATATTCGTCGAAATCCCGCAGGCGCTCACGGTCGTCAAAGAAACCCAGGATGCGGACATTCGAATACAGGTCTTTCTCAAGACGCCGGGCCAGCTCGAGACCCTGTTCGTTGATGCCGGCCAGCACGGCGCAGCGTGGCGGCCCCTGCAATTCGCGCACCCAGGGAGCTGCAGCGTGCAGCAGAAAATGCGCGCCGATGAGGCTGACCAGAGCGACCCACCACCACGTCAGCAGAAAATCGGGGTCGAATTCCGTGATGTAGTGACTCGCATAGCCGAAGAGAAATAGCAGTGCCGACAATGTGAGCCAGCCCAGCGTGATATGGCGTATCGCCCGCCAGGGCGGCATGGTGAGGCGCGCAGGCCCCGGAAACGTCAGCGAGAAAACAATCAGCGACAGGATGATATCTTTGGGCGCGAGGCGTCCTTCGACCGCGACAGCCACCGCCCATTGCGACAGTGCAAGCACCAGCGGATCGAGCACGATCTCCAGCAGGTTGAGAATATGATCGCGGCCGACCGCGAGCCGGCCGGCGCTGCGAAACATTCCCGGTACTGACTGGGGCGTCATGCCGGCGCCCCTGCAGCGAGATTGATAGGCGGCATCATTTAGATGCGCGCCCGCCGGCAAGCAGTACGCATCGCTTGCCCTGTGTAGATCCCGGAGCGCGGGCAAGGCTGGTGTGGCTGATGCATCTGATGATCTCCAGTTCGAGTGCGCGCGCGGGACTGGGCGGCCAGCCACGCGAGTCCCGCCGCTTTCGGCCACGACAAAAGCGACCCGCGCAACAATAGCGGTTTCCCCCCTACTATTCTGTTCGATAACGCACAAACCCGACGCTGCAGATACCGGTGGCGTATCAGCAGCCGATAACCTACAATCCCCCTTTAACCGGTCATCTTGGCCGGCTGGATGGCTTCAGTTGTGATCTGCTCAGTCTTTGAGACAGTCGCAAGCGGGGAAAAAGAAAAAATGGGCTTGGATGCCAACATCGTCCGTGCAGCATGTGCGAGCAGGCAGCGACCGCGGGGCGGCCGCTGCGGGCTCCCGGGTATTTCACGCGATCGCGGGAGCTGATCATCACCAACCTGATCGATAACTCGCCGGGTTCACTGCAGGGCGTTTCTCCAGCCGCGGCGCGTGCCATTCCGTTCGCTGTTTTTATCGCATTCATCATGCTGCAAGCGATGGTCGGCGAGCGCTTGCTGGCGGCGGGGCTCGACACGCGGTGGTTATACGCGGCGAGAGTCTGCACCGTTGCCGCGCTGTTGCTCGTGTTCTGGCGCCACTACACCGAAATGCACGACTTTGCCGGCGTTACTGCACGCCGTCTGGCTATTGCGCTGACGGCGGGAATGGCGGTCTTTCTGCTCTGGATCAACCTCGATTTCGAATGGGCGCGGCTCGGCCATTCACCTGGATTCGATCCGACTTCGCCCGGCGGCTCCGGTGTCGCGTCGGAATTCGTGATTTTTCGGTTGCTCGGCCTGGCCATCGTGGTGCCCGTCATGGAGGAGCTGTTCTGGCGGTCGTTTCTACTGCGCTGGCTGGAGCGCAATGATTTCATGCTGCAGGACCCGGCCAAAGTCGGCCTGCGGGCAATGCTGATTTGCGCGGGCTTGTTTGCGCTCGAGCACAACCTGTGGCTCGCCGGCTTCATCGCCGGAATGGTGTATGTCCTGCTTTACGTTTTTCTCGGCGGCAGTATCTGGCTGCCGATCGTGAGCCATGCAACGACCAACGCCGCCCTGGGGTGGTGGATCCTGGCGACACGGAGCTGGCAGTTTTGGTAGGGCCGCTGACAGCGCTGCTGAGCCCCCGCCGCGCCGCCCTGGCGGCGGCGTTGTGCGCATTGGCGGGGGCGCCGACGCAATCCGCGCACGCCGACCAGTTGGACACCGTAAACTTCACCGCGGGCAGCCTGCTCAGGTACGACAGCAACCTATTTCGCAGCCCCGACGGCGCCACTGGGCCAAAAGACGACACGGCCAATATTTCCTACGTCCGCGTCGCCATCGACAAACCGTATTCGCTGCAGCGTTTTCAGTTGAGCGCCACCGATACGGTGACGCGTTATAACGCGTTTACGTTTCTCGATAACAACGCCCTCGACTATCGCGCCGCGTGGCTGTGGTCGGTCACTCCGCATCTGACCGGCGTGCTCAGTGCCGACCGCACGCAGACGCAAGTGCCGTTCACGCTGACTAACGCCGGCCAGCGCAACGTGCGAACCACGAACAGCCGCGATTTCAGCTTCGACGGTTGGGTGTCCGGCGCATGGCACCTGCTGGGC
>JBDSSV010000047.1:0-4013 GCA_039928535.1 Burkholderiales bacterium | reverse complement strand
GCACACGCAAGTGGCTGCTCGAAGTTGGCACCGGCAATGCCATCGAAACTGTTTTCATACCCGAACGCAACCGCGGCACACTGTGCATTTCGTCGCAGGCCGGATGTGCGCTCGCTTGCACGTTCTGCTCGACCGGCCGCCAGGGGTTTAACCGCAATCTCACGGTCGCCGAAATTATCGGGCAGCTGTGGCTCGCTAATCGCGAGCTCGGACGCAGCGTGGTTACGCCGCGCCCGGTTACGAACGTGGTCATGATGGGCATGGGCGAGCCGCTTGCGAATTTCGACAATGTCGTTACGGCTTTGCACTTGATGCTGGATGACGACGCCTACGGCCTGTCGCGGCGGCGCGTGACGCTCAGCACGTCCGGGCTGGTGCCGGCGATCGACCGTCTTGCCGACGCGTGCCCGGTGGCGCTGGCGGTGTCCCTGCATGCGCCGAACGACGCGCTGCGCAGTGAGCTCGTGCCGATCAACAAGAAATATGCGCTGAAGGAACTGCTCGCGGCCTGCGTGCGCTACATCGACAAGGCGCCGCGCGATTTCGTAACGTTTGAGTACGTGATGCTCGCCGGAGTCAACGACAGCGTCGAGCACGCGCGCGAGCTGGCGCGGCTGCTGAAGCCGGTGCCGTGCAAGATCAACCTGATTCCGTTCAATCCATTTCCTGAGTCCGGCTACACGCGTTCCGACGCCGCCGCCGTCGCGCAATTTCGCGATGTCCTGATGCAGCGCGATTTCACCGTCATGGTGCGTAAGACACGCGGCGATGACATTGATGCCGCGTGCGGACAGTTGGCAGGACAAGTGCAGGATAAGACGCGGCGCCGCGACCGGCGTCCCGTGATCGCCAACGCGTGAGGCCCCAATGAAACGACTGCTCGAACCGCTGCTCGCTGCAATTTTTATTGCCGGCGCAGGCGGCTGCTCAACGACGGTGTCGGATTCGGCGATCAAAGTGCGGACAACCGCGGCTGAAACGACCGAATCGCGCGCACAGATCCACACCGACCTCGCGGCCGGTTACCTTGAACTCGGCAACTATGGCGTGGCGATCCAGGAAGCGGGCGAAGCCCTGAAAGCCGACTCTAACTTCGGTCCGGCATACAGCGTGCTCGGTCTGGTTTACATGGAGCTGCGCGACGACAAGCAGGCGGAGACCAACTTCGCACGGGCGTTGCGCAGCAGCCCGCAGGATTCCGACATCAACAACAATTACGGCTGGTATTTGTGCCAGCGCAAGCGCGAGCCGGAGTCGATCAAGTATTTTCTCGCCGCGCTGCGCAATCCGCTCTACCCGACGCCGGATAAGTCATGGGTCAATGCCGGCATCTGCGCGCGGCAGACCGGCGACCTCGTGGCGGCCGAAGATTATTTCCAGAAAGCGCTCAAGCTGCGGCCGGCGCAGCCACAGGCGTTGTTGCAATTGGCGGACATGGCATACAAACGCGGGAATTATCCCGAGTCCAAGTCGTATCTCATACGCATCCAGCGCGACATCGAACCGACCGCCGCGTTCCTATGGCTGGCATTGCGCGTTGAGCGCGCGATCGGCGAGCGCAATGCCGAAGCCAGCCTGGGTTTCCAGCTGCGCAAAAACTTTCCCGAATCGCGCGAGTCACGCGCCCTGGCGGCCGGCCAGTACGAATGAGCGAAGCGTTACTTTCGTCCGATGCCGGGCAGCCGGAAGCGTCGCCCGGCCTACAGCTGGCTGCGGCGCGCGAAGGCCTCGGGCTTAGCGTGGCTGATGTCGCGCAACAGCTCAAGTTGTCGCCGCGGCAGGTCGAAGCGCTGGAGGCGGACGACTACCGGCGCCTGCCCGGAGCGGTATTCGTGCGCGGGTTTATCCGCAACTACGCGCGTTTGCTCAAGCTCGATGGCGCACTGCTGCTCGCGAATTCGGAAGGCGCATTTCCGCCAGCGGTGCCGCTCAGGGCGCAAGCGTCCCCCTCGTCCGAGACCTCGTTTCCGACGGCGCGCAATTTCAACTGGCAAAAATACGCAATTGCGGCAATCGTATTAATGGTCCCCCTGGTGATATTCGAATTCTACTGGGATGCCGCGCCGGAGCCGGAACCCGCCGTTAAATCCAGCCAGGTCCAACAACCGGCGCCGGAGGTGGTTGCCGAAACAGCGGCGCGCGCGACGACGCTCGTTTCAGCAGGCGAAGCGGCGACGCCAACCGAGGCAAAATCCGGCATGGCCGTTGCCACCGCGCGACCGGCCGATGCAACGAAGCCGGCCGCTCACGAGCAGGTCGTGCGCCTGCGCTTCGCGCGCGAATCGTGGGTCGAGATTCGCGATCGCACCGGACGCACGATTTTTTCGCAGCTCAACCCGCCAGGCACCGAACAGGTGGTCAGCGGGCTGCCGCCACTCTCGCTGATCGTCGGCAACGCGATTGGCGTGCAATTGACCCTCAACGAGCAGCCCGTCGATCTTGCCCCGCATATCAAGATCGATGTTGCGCGGCTGACGCTGGAATAGGCGCATATGCACGGAGTAGAGCCGCGCCGCAAGACACGCCGCGTATTGGTTGGCGGCATTGCCGTCGGCAGTGGCGCGCCTATCGTGGTGCAATCGATGACGAATACCGATACGGCCGACATCGACGCCACGGTGGTGCAGGTCGCCGCGCTCGCGCGTGCCGGATCGGAACTGGTCCGCGTGACCGTCAACACTGCGGAAGCGGCCGCGGCCGTCCCGCATATTCGTGAGCGGCTGGCAGCCAAGGGCGTGGATGTGCCGCTGGTCGGCGATTTTCATTTCAACGGCCACCGGCTGCTGACGCAGCATCCGGCGTGCGCCGAGGCGCTGGCCAAGCTGCGCATCAATCCGGGCAATGTGGGGCGCGGCTCGAAACGCGACGAGCAATTTGCCACGATGATAGAGTTCGCGTGCAAGTACGCCAAACCCGTGCGCATCGGCGTCAACTGGGGCAGCCTCGACCCCGAACTGATAGCGCGCATGATGGACGAAAACGCGCGCAGCGCCGAGCCGCAGGAGGCGGCGCTGGTGACGCGCAAGGCGCTGGTCGCGAGCGCACTCGACAGCGCACGGCAAGCGGAGGAACTGGGGCTCGCGCCGGACCGGATCATTCTGTCGTGCAAAGTGAGCGGCGTACAGGACCTGATTGCGGTCTACCGCGACATCGCCGCGCGTTGCGACTATCCGCTGCATTTGGGATTGACCGAAGCGGGCATGGGTTCCAAAGGGATAGTCGCGTCAACCGCGGCCATGGGTGTGCTGCTGCAGGAAGGCATCGGCGACACGATACGCGTGTCGCTGACGCCGGAGCCACACGGCGACCGCACGCGCGAAGTCGTGGTCGCGCAGGAAATCCTGCAGACCATGGGCCTGCGTTCGTTTACGCCGCTGGTGATCGCGTGTCCCGGTTGCGGGCGCACCACGAGCACGTTTTTTCAGGAACTCGCCGATAGCATTCAAACCTATTTGCGCGCGCAAATGCCGTTATGGCGCGGTGTGTATCCCGGCGTCGAGGACATGCACGTTGCAGTGATGGGCTGCGTGGTCAACGGTCCGGGCGAAAGCAAGCACGCGAACATCGGCATCAGCCTGCCGGGATCCGGCGAGAATCCGGTCGCGCCGGTCTATATCGACGGCGTCAAGGCGGTAACGCTCAAAGGCGACGCTATCGCGGCGGAATTTCAGGCGCTGGTCGAGCAATACGTGCACAAGAATTATGCCGCGGCCGGTGCGACGAATCCGCCGGCGACGGCGCCCCGCTAGACCGCATTTCCCGCAATGTCGAACAAAATTCAAGCCATCCGCGGGATGAATGACGTCCTGCCGGAGCAGTCGCCGTTGTGGGAGTTCTTCGAGGACACGGTGCGCGGCGTGTTCCGGCGCTATGGCTACCGCAACATCCGCACGCCGATTGTCGAGCGCACCGAGCTCTTCGTGCGCGGCGTCGGCGAGGTCACCGACATCGTCGAGAAGGAGATGTACTCGTTTACCGACGCGATGAACGGCGATCAGTTGTCGCTGCGTCCG
>JBDSSV010000046.1:0-4262 GCA_039928535.1 Burkholderiales bacterium | reverse complement strand
GGGTGCAGTGCTGCATGGCGATGCTTACTTTCCGCCTCTAACCGGCGTTGGCTCGCATTACGCGCAAGTGTTTACCAGCTCGCCGGGCGGCGGCTCGGAGAGCATGCAGATGATGTACCTGCTGTCGATTGCCGCGGCGGCCGAGACGATCAGTCTCTCGGCCGCATACTTTGTGCCTGACGAACTCGCGGTCGCAACGCTGATGGCTGCGCTCAAGCGCGGCGTCAGGATCCAGATCATCCTGCCCGGGTCGCATACCGATTCCACAATCGTGCGCCACGCTTCACGCTCGACGTGGGGCGCTCTCCTGCGTGCGGGCGCCGAGATCTACGAATACACGCCCACCATGTTTCACTGTAAAGTCATGATCGTCGATGACCTGTGGACGTCGGTCGGCTCGACGAATTTTGACAATCGCTCGTTCAGCATCAACGACGAGGCGAACCTGAATGTCTACGACGCCGATTTTGCGCGCGAGCAAACGCGTATTTTCAACGACGACCTGCAACGTTCGCGGCGCATTACGCTCGAGGAGTGGGAGAACCGGCCGTGGACCGAGAAGCTGTGGGAACACACGCTCGGCCTCTTCAACGCGCAGTTGTAGCGGCGGCGGCAACGCTCAGAATTTCTCCACCCACGGCCGCAGTTCTAGTTCCCACGTCCATGCGCTGCGTTCCTGCGCGAGCACGTGAAGGTAGTTCGCCGCGATCGCGTCGGGATCCAGCATTGCATCGGGCGCGTCTGCTGATGCAGGATGACGCGGGCCGCTGATGCCGCCGTCGATCACGAAATGCGCCACGTGCACGCCTTTGGGCGCGAGCTCGCGCGCAATGCTTTGCGCCAGGCCGCGCAACGCGAATTTTCCCATCGCAAATGACGCCGACAGCGGGTACCCTTTCACGCTCGCCGATGCGCCCGTGAACAGAATCGCGCCGCTGCCGCGCTTCACCATGCGCTGCGCCGCCTGTTGCGCAACCAGGAACCCGCCGTACGCGGTGATGGCAATCGCTTTTGCTACCGCCTCGGGGTCAATATCGACAATGGAACCACGCACGCGAAAACTCGGGTTGTAGACGACGACGTCGGGAGCAGCCCCGAAATACTCGTCGGCTTGCGCGAACATCCGCGCGACCTCCGCAGGGACCGCCGCATCGCAGCCCAGCGCGCCAGCATTCAATTCTTTGGCCAGCGCCGTCAGTTTCGACGTGTTGCGCGCCGCCAGCGCAATGCGCATGCCGCCCGCGCCAGCGAACGTGCGTGCAATTGAGGCGCTCAATCCGTCACCCGCGCCCACGATCAATGCCGTCTTGTAGCTGGATTTCATTGCCGCTCCCGTCAAAAGTGATGCACCGCGACTGTCAGTATAATGCGTGCGCGGATCAACATTGGACTCGAAACGGAAAACGACAATGACGATACCCCTGCAAAAAATGCGCGTCGGCGACATTGACATCGAATACCAGGTTTCCGACTACACTGACCCATGGGCGGACGGCGAGCCGGAAACCATCCTGTTTCACCACGGGTATTGCCGCACCATGGATTTCTGGCGCGGCTGGGTGCCCGGGCTAGCGCGTAATTACCGCGTGCTGCGCTTCAACTCGCGCGGCTGCGGCGGCACCACCGTGCCGCCGGCCGGCGCTCCCTACGACGCGCACCAGCTCGTCGGCGACGCGCTGGGCTTGATGGACAAGCTCGGCATTAAAAAAGCGCACTGGGTCGGCGAATCGTCGGGCGGCATCCTCGGCATCGTCGCCGCGCTCACGCACCCCGGGCGCCTGCACTCGCTGGTACTCGTCAACACCCCGTTCAAGTTGCCCGGCGCCGTGATGGAAACCTATAACGTCGGCGAAATCGATCACGCCACCGCGATCGAAAAACTCGGCGTGGGCGGCTGGTGCCGCAAGACGCTTGCGTACCGGCTCGACCTCAGCAAGGCACCGGTGGAAATGCAGGAATGGGTGATCCGCGAAATGGGCAAGGTCGCCAACCACGTGGGCATCGCGCACCACCTGATGGCCGCCGGCGGCGACATGACCAAGCGAGTCACCGAAATCAAGCTGCCGATACTCATCATGTTCGGCGAAAACAGCCCGCTCTCGAAAAAAGAGCAGATGAACGAGATGAAAGCGCTGCTGCCGAACGCGAAGCTTGTGATGTTCGAAGGCTACGGGCACGGCATCAATCTGCTGGCGCCCGACCGTTGCGTGGTGGAAATGCGCGCGTTTCTCGGCCTGCCGGTCGCGGCATAAGCGAAACCAAAAAATACTTTTGCAATGCGCGGCAGTGTCAGAATCGCTGTGCCATATCATGCACCGACACAATTCAAAAGCGCCGCAGTATACTCATCGCGATGCCCGTCCCGTTACCTGACCACAGGGTCATATTTCGAATTGCATTGAGCGCAGCCGTGCTTGTGTGCGGCACTACGCACGCCCAGCAGTATCCAGCGAAGCCGATCCGTTTCGTGCTGCCGTTCGGCGCGCCCGGCGGGGCGCCCGATATCACCGCGCGGCTCCTCGCACCCAAACTCACCGAAGCGCTAGGCCAGCAGATCGTGATCGAGCCACGCGTAGGCGCCGGCGGAACCATCGGCACGGAAGTCGTCGCGAACGCCGCGCCCGACGGTTACACCATCCTGCTCACCAGTCCGAGCCACGCAATCAATGTCACGCTCTATCCGAAGCTCGCGTACGATGCGGTCGCCGATTTCGTGCCGATCACGCAGTTGGTCGAAGTGCCGAACATACTTGTCGTCCATCCGTCGCTGCCGGCGCGCACGGTAAAAGAGCTGATCGCGCTCGCCAGAGCGAAGCCGGGCAGCCTCAATTACGGCTCGGCGGGCAGCGGCTCTTCTCAGCATCTCGCCGGCGAGCTCTTTAAGAAAATGGCGCACGTCGACATGGTGCACATCCCGTACAAGGGCGGCGGCGGCGTGGTGGTCGACCTGATTGCCGGTCAGCTCCAGCTTACGTTCGGCTCCGCGACCTCGCTGCCGTATGTGCGATCCGGGCGCCTCATTGCGCTCGCGGTGACGAGCGCGCAGCGCGCGAGCACCATGCCCGCCCTGCCGACCATTTCCGAAGCGGGCCTGCCCGGCTACGAAGCGTCGGCGTGGTACGCGCTGTTTGCGCCGGCGCGCACGCCCAAACCCATCATCGACAAATTGCACGCCGAAGTCACGCGCATCCTCAAGCTGCCCGACGTGCGCGAACGGCTCGCCTTCGAAACGATATCGCCGGTCGGCTCAACACCCGCGGAACTTGCCGATTTCCTCAAGCGCGAAATCGTCAAATGGGGCGCAATCATCAAGGACTCGGGCGCCAGGGTCGATTGACCCGCGCGGCAGGCAGTTACTGATCGACTTTCAGCCCGATCGCTGCAATAAGCTTGTCGAAGCGTGCGCGCTCCGACTTGATGTGAGAGGCGAGTTGCGCGGGCGTACCGGGGTCGGCTTCGACGCCCTGCTGTTTGAACCGCTCGCGTATCTCCGGCAGATTGAGCACCGCAACGGTCTCGGCATTTAGCCGCTCGATTATTGGCCGCGGCGTACCGCGCGGGGCCACCAGCGAATTCCACGAACTCGTCTCGTAACCGGCAAGGCCGCTTTCCGCAATCGTGGGAATAGCCGGCGCCATTGCCGAGCGTTTTGCAGTCGACACCGCCAGGGCGCGCAATTTTCCTGATGTGACGAATGGCATCAGTGCCGAAACACCGGCGAACTGATACGCGACATGACCGCCGATCAGATCGGTGATCGCGGGACCGCTACCTTTGTAGGGAACGTGTACGACGTCGATATGCGCCATGTACTTGAACAACTCGCCTGCGAGATGCGCGCCCGCGCCGACGCCGGCCGAAGCAAAACTGAGCTTGCCCGGATTCGCTTTTGCATAGGCAATGAGTTGCGCGACTGAAGAAACCGGCAGCGCCATGGTCGCCGCGAGCATGTAGGGCTGTGCCGCGAGCATCGACACCGGCGCGAAATCACGCTCGGGATCGTATGGAAGTTTTCTATTCAATGCAGGATTGACCGCGAGCGTCGTGATAGTCGCGACCAGCAGCGTATAGCCGTCCGCGGGCGCGTGCACCGCCAGTTCAGCCCCTATCACCGTCGAGGCGCCGCCGCGATTATCGACTATCACTTGCTGACCCAGGCGTTGCGCCAGCCGCTCGTTGACTGCGCGCGCAATCAAGTCGGTGGGGCCGCCAGGCGGATAGGGCACGATGAGGCGAAGCGGCTTCGCCGGGTAGACATCGGG
>JBDSSV010000045.1:0-4245 GCA_039928535.1 Burkholderiales bacterium | reverse complement strand
CTGTATTGCCTGGTGCACAACATCGAGAAGCTCGCGCATCATGGCTACGCGCAATAAGCCGGGCAATTGACTGAGATACGGGCATCGCACGAGGTGAATACCCGAATTTGCGCTTCAGCTACCCATTTCCCTGATTCTGATTCAGAATTGCATATGACAACGAAATTCCATGCAAAAACCTTTCTGCCCAGCAGCAGATGGGTTTTTATACAGCTTCGTTATGCCCCATAAATTTGACTCCTGGACACCTAACCTGCGGCCGAAAGAGGCGCAGTACGAACCGTGGCTCGCGCGCGTGACCGGCCAGTTGCTGGCCGCATATGCGGCGCTTGAGCACGAAGTGCAGAAGCGACCGGCAATGTTCGCGACGCCGGGCAATCAGGCGTCGATCACATCCGCGGTCGCCTGGCAATTCACGCAGTCCATGCTCGCATCGATCGTCCCGGCTGCCGGCCATCCGGGACTCGTCGCGTTATCCGCGCGTGCTGAAGCGACGCCCGGGTTCAGGAAATATTCGCCCGTCGGTCCCGGAGTTTAGGCGCGCGTCAGTCGGCTTTCGCACCCGACGACTTGGCGACTTTCGCCCACTTGCCGATCTCGGCCTGCAGAAACGCGGAAAATTCCTCCGGCGAGTTCGGCGCCGCTGGCTCAAGTCCAAACGCGGCGAGCGCCTGCACAAATTCGTCGCGGGCAAGGGCCCTGGTTATATCGGCATTCAGGCGATTGATGATTTCGCGCGGCGTAACGGCCGGCGCCAGCAACCCGTACCATCCCGTGACTTCGTAGCCGGGCAGGCCGGCTTCGGCAAACGTCGGCAATTCCGGCATCAGCGCGGACCGTTGCGCGCTCGTGATCGCCAGCGCCCTCAGCCGCCTGGCCTTTAATTGCGGCACGACGGACGACAGGCTCAGGAACGCGAGATCGACGTGCCCGCCAAGCAGATCGGTTACCGATGCGCCCGCGCCTTTGTACGGTATGTGGATGATCCTGACGCCTGCCATGGCGTTGAAGAGTTCGCCGCTCAAGTGCGGCGTTGTGCCATTGCCTGAAGATGCATAGTTGAGCCGGCCCGGTTGCGCTTTCGCGAGCGCAATGAGTTCCTTCAGCGTATGCGCGAGCACGGACGGATGCACCACCAGGACATTGGCGCCGGTTGCCGCCAGCGTGATGGGAGCGAAGTCGCGCAGCGGGTCGTAACCGAGTTTCTTGTAGAGGCTGACGTTCACCGTGAACGCCGGCTGCGCCATCAGCAGGGTATGGCCGTCAGGCGGCGATTTGGCGGCAGCTTCGAAGCCCACATTGCTGCCGCCGCCGGGTCGATTGTCGACCAGCACCTGCTGTCCCCACGCAATCGTCAGGCGTTGCGCGAGCGAGCGCGTCAGTATGTCGGTCGCGCCGCCGGTCGCCACGGGCACTATGATTCTGACCGCTTTCGCCGGATAGCCCTGCGCGTGCAACGGCGAGCAGAAAAATGCGAGTGCCTGGCACGCGATTACGATCAGGATTTTCGTAGCAACCCCAGCTTTTCCTGCATGCGCTGATCGAAGCGCTCGAGATTGATAATGATGCGCTCGTGCACGCCCCCGCCGATACGCTCCTTCTCGTCCTCGGCGTAGACGCTGAACATCAGCGCTCGCTTTTCGACCTTGGTCACTTCCGCATAAGCGCGCACGCGCATGCCGACCGGTGTCGCGGCGGTATGCGTAATGTCGAGGTGCGTACCGACCGTCTGATATCCGGCGGGCAGCAGACCCTCCACCGCCTGCAGCGCGGCGGCTTCCATCAGGTTCACCATCACCGGTGTCGCGAGTACGTGCACGCGCCCGCTGCCGACGTGGGGAGCGGTGTGCTCTTCGCCTACGGTAATCTCAACCTCGCCCTGCAGGCCAGGCCGCAGTTCGCCGGCGTCACTCATATCGATTGCAATCCATGGCAATTATCCCGCAAACAAAACGGCCATCAAGTGATGGCCGTTACGCGTGCATCTATGTACTATCCTGCCTGGCTACTTCGGCGCTTGCTCGTAGCCGACGCAGATACTGGAACTGACGACGTCCCGTGCGATGGCGGTGCTGTCGACATCGAGCTTGCCTTCGCTCAGCATTCTCTTCGCGGTCGCACAGGCATCCCTTCTTTCCAGTTCGGTGGTAGACAACGCAGTGATCGAAACGATACTGGTCGAGCCCCGGATCTTGCGCAACGTGGCGCCCGCATACCCGCTCTTCTGCATCATGTCCATCAATTCCGCCGCGCGAAAAGGGTCCGAGTACGGGCTCATGCCGAGAAAGCCCACCTTGTTGTAATAATCATAGGCACGGGCGCGCGCAAGGTTGCTGCTGTCGACGCCGCGTTCGAGCAGGCGTAACGCGATGCGGATGCGCTGGTCCTCCGACATCTCGCGGAACTGGTCGGGAATGTCCGCACTGAACAAGAACGCGATGGCCTCGACGCAGACATCGCCGTTCGCCTTGCCGGCAGGGACGTCGGTCTCGCACGTCACCCGCATTGCCTTGAATGCCTCGGCGTTTTTGCTCGGCGCGGTCGGTTGCGGGGTATACGCGGGCTGCGATGGCGACGATTGCAGGCTGGGCTCAACCGGAAAAGCGTTCTGCGCCTGCGCGTTAAAGGCTGCCAAACCTGCCGTGGCGGCGACGATTGCAACCGCCCCGGCAAGACCTAGTTGACGTGCGTTCATGGATGAAACCTCCCTGGTTGATGCGATAATTTTACTTACATACGCACAACAACGCCACGCACAATGTTATGCATGTCACTGTACTCGTCATTCAGACCGGCACGCCGTGCTCGGCGAGATCCCAATAAAGTCCCGTCATCATCTGCAGCCCTTCGCGCAGGATAGGCGCGAGCACGTGCTCGTCGGGCGCGTGCTGCGAGCACCCCGCATACGAGTGCGGCACCCAGATTGTCGGCAAGCCCAACGTATCGGCAAAACATTCATTCGGTAGCGAGCCGCCGATATTGGGCAGGATCGCCGGTTTCGCGCCCGTCGTGCGCAAGATCGAATCTGCCGCCCAGCGCACCCACGGGTGGTCGGGATCGAGGCGTGTAGCGTGAAAAAAACCTTTTTTGGCCTGCACGACTTTCACCATGCCGAAGCCATGTGCATCGAGATGCTCGCGCAACGCCGGCACGAACGACAGCGGCTCGCTGCCCGCAACGAAGCGGATCTGGCAATGCGCAGTGGCGCGCCCTGGAATGGCATTGACCGGATTGTCGGGATTGCCGGTACGGAACGCGAGAATTTCAAACGTGTGCCAGCCATAAACTTTTTCCGCACGCGTAAATCCCGGCTCGCCCCACCAGTCGTCAACGGCCGGCTCGTCAGCGCCGGGCTCGACCGCGCAATCAGCAAGCGCCTTCTTCACCGATTCCGGAATGGAAGGCGGCAAAATCGCCGGCACCAATACTTTGCCTTCGCGCGTAACGATGCTTGCCAGCGCGTGCGCGAGAACGACGCCGGGGTTAGCGAGCAGCCCGCCCCAGTTGCCCGAATGATGCGCGCCTTCGCGCAGCTCCACTGTAAAATCCATGTTGAGCGCGCCGCGCGAGCCCAGGTAAATCGTCGGCCGCTGTGCGGAGAGACGCGGGCCGTCGGACGCAATCAGCACATCGGCTTTGAGCCGCGCACTCTCGCGAGTGCAAAAATCCTGCAACCCGGGCGAACCGACCTCCTCGCCGGTCTCAATCAGAAATTTCGCATTGAACCCGAGTTTGCCGCGCTCCGCGATGACGGTCGCGAGCGCCGCCATGTTGATCGAATGCTGTGCCTTGTTGTCGGCCGCGCCGCGCCCGTAATAGCGTTTGCCTTCCTGCTTGAGCTCCCACGGCGACAGTCCTTCGCGCCACTGCCCTTCGAGTCCGCGTATGACGTCGCCATGACCATACGACAGCACGGTCGGCAAGTCCGCGCCCTCAATGCGCTCGGCGACAAGCATCGGTCCCGCGCCCGCGACCGGATTGTCGAAAATCTCGACCTTGAAGCCAATGCGCTCGAATGCCGGCGCCAATTCCTGCTTCAGGTACGCGCCAAGATGCGGCCGGCTTTCCGGGACCTGGCTTTCAGTGCGATAAGCGACGCGGCGCGCAAGGTCCGCGATGAACGCGCCTTCATCGAAATGCCGGGTGGCGCGGGAAATGGCCGATTCGTGGGTCATAGTGAGAGTGCCTAACCTAGTAAAACGCGTGATGCGCTGTCACGATTTTGGCTCAGGGTTAGAAGAAAGT
>JBDSSV010000044.1:0-3405 GCA_039928535.1 Burkholderiales bacterium | reverse complement strand
AAAGCCGCTGGCGGCATTGCGCGACACTCTCATCGAGATGGGGTTCGCGCGGCGCGGCGATCGTCATGAATCGGAGGATCATGTGTCAGCGTTGTGCGACGTCATGCGGTTCCTGATTACGGGCGATGCGGAGACGCCGCCCGCGGCGCTGGGTTTACAGCGCGAATTCTTCCGCCGCCATATTGCGCCATGGCACGCACTGCTCACCGGCGCCATCACCGGCGCCACTCAAACCAGTTTCTACAAACACGTCGCGCACGTCTTGCGCGAATATTTTGCCATTGAGAGCGCAGCCTTCGAGATGGGCTGAAATTTGACCGAGGAGCGAGAGCCATGATGAAACCCAGTTCCAGCCGCAGAAAATTTCTGGCCACCCTTGGCGCCGGCGGTGCCGCGGCCGCGGCGGTTGCCGTTACGCGCCAGGGCGCGCAGCCGGAGAGCACGGCCGCAGTGGCTGCGCCGCCGGGCAAGGGTTACCAGGTGACTGAGCACGTGCGTAATTACTACCGCAGCGCCAAGGTTTAAATTCGCCGGAGATGCCATCATGCTACTGACCAGAAAAGCGGGCACTGCCGCCGCACCATCGGGCCGTCTGAGCCGCACCGTCGCCGGATATCTCGGCAATACGGTGGATCGCCGCACGTTTCTCAAGCGCTCGGGCCTTGCGGTCGGGGCGGGCGCGGCAGTGAGCCAGTTGCCGTTCTCGATGATGGGCAAAGCCAAGGCGGCCGAGCAGGCCGATGCCGGCAAGATTGAGGTCAAACGCACGGTGTGCACGCATTGCTCCGTTGGCTGCGCGATCGACGCCGTCGTGCAGAACGGCGTCTGGATACGACAGGAGCCGGTGTTCGATTCGCCGATCAATCTTGGCGCGCACTGCGCGAAGGGCGCGTCGATCCGCGAGCACGGTCATGGCGAGCACCGCCTGAAGTACCCGATGAAGCTGGTCGACGGCAAGTGGAAGCGCATCAGCTGGGACGATGCGCTGAAGGAAGTCAGCGACAAGCTGCTCGCTATCCGGAAGGAAAGCGGGCCCGACGCGACGTTCTGGATCGGCTCGAGCAAGCACAACAACGAGCAGTCGGCGATGCTGCGCAAATTCGTGTCCTTCTTCGGCACCAATAATATGGACCACCAGGCGCGCATCTGCCATTCGACGACAGTTGCCGGTGTCGCGAACACCTGGGGCTATGGTGCGATGACCAACTCGTACAACGACGAGCAGAATTCGAAGACGATTCTGTTTTTCGGCAGCAATGCCGCCGAAGCGCATCCGGTGTCGATGCTGCATACGCTGCATGCCAAGGAAAACGGCGCCAAAGTCATATGCGTCGATCCGCGATTCACGCGCACGGCGGCCAAGGCAGACAAGTACTACCGCATCAGATCCGGCGCTGACGTCGCCTTCCTGATGGGTATGCTGTACCACATATTCAAGAACGGCTGGGAGGACAAGGACTATATCAAGGCGCGCGTCTACGGCATGGACAAAGTGCAGGAAGAAGCCGCCAAGTGGACGCCCGACAAGGTCGAGGACGTCACGGGTATGAAGGAAGCCGAGGTGCTTGATGTCGCCGAGACGATGGCGAAAAACAAGCCGAGCACCATCGTGTGGGCAATGGGGCAGACGCAGCACACCAACGGCAACGCGATCGTGCGCGCATCGTGCATTCTGCAGCTTGCCCTCGGCAACGTCGGCGTACCAGGCGGCGGCTGCAACATTTATCGCGGCCACGACAACGTGCAGGGCGCCACCGATGTCGGGCCTAATCCCGATTCGTTACCCGGATATTACGGCCTTGCGGCGGGATCGTGGAAACACTGGTGCGCCGTGTGGGGCGTCGACTACGAGTGGGTAAAAAAACAGTTCGCTTCCCAGGCAATGATGGAAAAGCCGGGCATCACGGTATCGCGCTGGATAGATGCGGTACTGGAGAAAAATGAAAATATAGACCAGGACTCCAATTTGCGTGCTGTCGTCTACTGGGGCCACGCGCCGAACAGCCAAACGCGCGGCGTCGAGATGATCGAGGCAATGAAAAAGCTCGATCTGCTGGTTGTGATCGATCCTTATCCGTCGGCGACGGCGGCGATGATGGCGATGGCGCGAAAAGACGGTGCCTATCTCCTGCCCGCGGCGACTCAACTCGAATGCGCGGGATCGGTCACCACATCTAACCGCTCGATCCAGTGGCGTGAAAAAGTGATCGAGCCGCTGTTTGAATCGCGTACCGATCACATGATCATGTATCAGCTTGCGCAGAAGTTCGGCTACGGCAAGGAGTTCGTTGCGAAAATCAAGCTCGTCAAGGGCAAGGGCGGCATGGACGAGCCAGATATGGAAGACGGGCTGCGCGAAATCAACCGTGGCACCTGGACAATCGGCTACACGGGCCAATCGCCCGAGCGGCTGCAGGCGCACATGCGCAATATGCATGTATTCGACGTTAAGACGCTGCGCGCCAAGGGCGGCAAAGACGCAAAAACGGGCTATGTTCTTGACGGCGATTATTTCGGCCTGCCGTGGCCGTGCTATGGCACTGCGGCGATCAAACACCCGGGGTCCCCCAACCTGTATCAAACATCGCGCAATATCATGGACGGCGGCGGCAACTTCCGCGCCAACTTTGGCGTTGAACGCGACGGGGTGAGCCTGCTCGCCGAAGACGGCTCGCATTCAGAAGGTGCCGACCTTACTACCGGCTACCCGGAATTTGACCACGTCCTCGTGAAAAAGCTGGGCTGGTGGGACGAGCTGACCGATGATGAGAAAAAAGCCGCCGAGGGGAAGAACTGGAAGACCGATCTTTCAGGCGGTATCCAGCGCGTGGTCATGAAGCACGGTTGCCACCCGTTCGGAAACGCGAAGGCGCGCGCGCTGGTGTGGAATTTTCCGGACGCGATTCCTCTGCATCGCGAGGCGTTGTTCAGCCCGCGCCCCGATCTTATCGACAAGTATCCTACGCACGACGACGTCAAAGTGCTGTGGCGGCTGCCGACGCTGTTCAAGTCCGTGCAGCAGGCGAACAAAGATGCGGTCAAGCAGTATCCATTGATAATGACCAGCGGGCGCCTGGTTGAGTACGAGGGCGGCGGCGAGGAAACGCGGTCCAATCCATGGCTGGCCGAACTGCAGCAGGAGATGTTCGTCGAAATTAATCCGAAGGACGCCAACGATCGCAGCCTGAAGAATGACGAATACGTGTGGGTCGAGACGCCGACCAAGGCGCGCATCAAAGTCAAGACGCAGGTCACCGAGCGGGTCGCGGCGGGCACGGTGTTTCTGCCGTTCCATTTTTCCGGCTGGTTTCAGGGCAAGGATCTCCTCGATAAATATCCGGAAGGTGCCGCACCGATCGTGCGAGGCGAGGCCGTCAATACGGCTACTACCTATGGTTACGACAT
>JBDSSV010000043.1:0-2626 GCA_039928535.1 Burkholderiales bacterium | reverse complement strand
GCGCGTCGTCCTGCAGTTGTACGCGCTCGACATCGGCGCGAGTCCTACCGAAGTCGGCATTCTGATCGCGCTCTACTACGTCTGCCCGTTGCTGTTGTCGTGGCCGGCGGGCACTTTGGGCGATCGCCATGGTCCGCGCTATCCTCTGCTGTTCAGCGCAATCTGCGGTGCGGGCGGCTTGCTGGTCCCTTATTTCGTGCACACGCTGCCGGCCCTTTATCTCGCCGGTGCGCTAAGCGGCATGTCGTTCGCTTTTTTTCTGGTGATCGTGCAAAACCTGGTGGGCGTATTGAGCGCGCCGGAGCAGCGCGCGCAGATGTTCAGCAACTTCAGCCTGGTAGGCGCGACGTCGAATTTCATCGGACCGCTGGTAGCCGGTTTTTCGATCGACAACTTCGGATATCCGGTGGCGTGCGTCACCGCTGCGGCATTCGCGCTGATCACCGGTGGCATGGTGCTGGCGTGGGGCGCGATCCTGCCCGGGGGCAGCACGCGGGTGGCGCCGCGTGCGCGCATCGCCGATACGCTGGCGGATCCGGCCATCGTCCGCATACTCGTCATCGGCGGGCTGGTGCAACTCGGCACGGACTTGTTCTCGTTCTATATTCCTTTTTACGGCGTGGGGATCGGGCTTTCCGCTTCAGCCATCGGCGCGCTGCTCGCGAGTTTTGCCGCCGCGTCGTTTATCGTCCGCTTTGCGTTGTCCCGCCTCATCAGGCGGCTTGGGGAGGACCGGTTGCTTGCCTACTCGTTTTACATCGCGGCAGGCGGCTTCGCGCTGGTGCCGCTTTTCCACGACGTCGTGTTGCTCTGCCTGGTATCGTTTATATTCGGCCTTGGCACCGGTTGCGGCCAGCCAATTGCCACCATGCTGATGTTCAGCCGGGCCGCCGACGGTCGTTCGGGCGAGGCGCTGGGATTGCGGCTCACCGCGAACAACTTCGTGCGCGTCATCGCGCCGGCGCTGTTCGGATTTATCGTCTCGGGATTCGGGCTCGCGCCGGTTTTCTACATCAACGCCTTGATGATGGGGGCCGGCGGCCTGGTCAGTCGCGGCAAAAGCGGTACATGACTGCAGAACTGCAAGGAGCGGAACATGACGACGGCAGTTAACACGGTAAGGCTTGTCAATCCGGTGGGTGAGCGCGCAGTCGAGCGTGCCGCGCTGGCGAACAGGCTGGCGACGCTCGACGGCACGGCAGTCGGTTTTATCGACAACATCAAGCCCAATGCCAATCTTTTCATCCAGTACATCGAAGAAATGATGCGCGCCGACTACACGGGAATCACGACGCATACCGTGCGCAAGAATTTCACGTCGAGCAAGCTGATCGCGCACGAGCTCGAAGGCAAGGTACAGGCGCTGGTCAACGCGTGGGGCGATTGAGGCGGCTGCACGTCGTGGTGTATCCACGACTCGGCGGATCTGGAAAAACGCGGCGTGCCGACATCGACGGTAGTGTCGGCGGCGTTCCTCACGCACGGCCGGCTGGCCGCGAAGAATCTGCAGCTCGACGACTTGCCGCTGGTTGTGACGCCGCATCCGTTGAATGATCTGACACCGGACGAAGTGCGCGACCTCGCGCGTGCAGCCTATCCGGTCGTGATCCGGCAATTGACGGGACAGGGCGCGCAGGAAAAGCAAACCAAGGTCGACTACGTGCATCCCGCCATGCGTCGCGGCGGTTCAGGCAAAGAGCGGCTGCCATGAGCGCAGCGCCGTTGCTCGAGCTCGAAGACTCGTGGGAAGCCATTAACGATTGGTTTCTGTCGCACGATCTCACGGACGGGCTGCCTATCGTGCCGCCTACGCAGGCGCGGGTCGCGGCCATGACAGACTATGTCGAGCGCGAGCTCGGATGGCAGGCGGCTGATGTCATCGGCGCACTCGCGCCCAGGCAGGGTCTGGCCACGGTGGAGAAAATTGCCGCCAACGCCGTCATGGCAGGTTGCCTGCCCGAATATATGCCGGTGCTGATGGCCTGCGTCAAGGCGATTGCGGCGCCTGCATTCAATCTCGATGCCGTGCAGACGTCCACGCACAACACATCGCCGTTGCCTATCGTTAATGGTCCGGTGCGAACCGCGATCAATCTGAACCGTGGCTACAATTACACCGGCAGCAGCTGGCGCAGCACGAGCACTATAGGCCGCGCTTTGCAGTTGACGATGATCAACGTGGGCGGCACGCCGGGTTCGATCAATATCCATACGCAGGGACATATTGCGCGCTTCGCCCACTGCATCGCGGAAAACGAAGAAGAAAATCCATGGCAGCCTTTGCACGTGGAACGCGGCCATGCAGCGGATACGAGCGTGGTCACGCTGATTCCGGCGTGCCCGGCGGCGATGATAGACGACAACGGTGGCAGCCAGAACGCCGAAGATCTGCTGCGCACCATTGCCTTGTCGATAGCGTATATCGGTAACCGCAACACCAACGGCGAAGGGCAGCCGCTGCTGATTCTCTGCCCCCAGCACGCGCGCCTGCTGGCGCACGGCGGTTACTCAAAAGCCGACGTCAAGCGCCATATCTGGGAGCGCGCGCGGGTGCCTTTCGAAAGCATTCCGCGCGGCAACCTGACGAACTTCAGCCAGAAGATTCTCGAGCAAAGCGCTGCGTCCG
>JBDSSV010000042.1:0-2579 GCA_039928535.1 Burkholderiales bacterium | reverse complement strand
CAGGCGCCGCACACTAAAGTCCAGCTGCAGTTGACGAGGGACGCGCTGGACAAATGGGCACGCGCGCAGAACCTCGTTATCATCGATGGCGGGCAGTCCGAGCGCTACGCCTGCCGCGTGCCGGAGTTCGTCGACGAGCATCATGCAACAGCGCAGTGCTACGCGCGCATCTTCGGCCGTTATTGGCGCGACGCCGCTCTGCCGGGGAAGGTCGGCGCCGGGCTGTACCCGGTTGCACAGGACGGCAGATAAAGCACGCCTTGACGGAGAAACTTTGACCATATCGCTGCCCGCTACCGACCGGCAGATTCGCATGCTGCTGTTGCTGGCGGCCGTCAGCTTCGCGCCGGCGCTCGCGTTTTATTACGTCGGCGAGGAGGCGATTTTTCCGATCACTTCGCTCGAGATGTGGCATCAGCGCGAATGGATACGGCAGCCGTTGTTCGGCCAGAACCTGATGCACAACCCGCTCTACAACTGGCTGATCATTTCGTCCGCCGCCTTGCTGGGCTGGGAGTACATGCTGCCGGTAGCGCGTGCGCTGACGATCGCGGCGACCCTTGCGACTGCCGGAGTCGTCGCCTGGCTCGCGGGGCGCCTGGCGCGCGACGCCGTGTTCGGGCGCTGCGCGGCGCTGGTGTACCTGACGCTGTCCGACGTACTGTTGTATCGCGGCTGGCTCGCTTACGTCGATCCGCTGTTCGGATTTTTCGTGTTTGCGGCGATTGCGACGCTATGGGTGGCGTGCGCGGAAGACCGCCCGCGCCTGATCGCGGTGGCGGTCGTCAGCCTCACGTGCGCATTCATGAGCAAGGCATTCACCGCCTACGTTTTTTACGCGGTCGCACTGCTCGTGCTTTTTCTGCAAACGCCGTACCGGCGGGTGTTGCTGCGGCCGGATTCGATTGCGCTGCACGTTGCGGCGCTGGCGGCGCCCCTCGCGTGGCTGGCGTGGTTGCCGAAAAACATCGGCCAGGGCACGCGCATGTTCAACGAAATTCTGGCGAAGCTCGTTCCCGACAACCCGCTCGGTTACCTCGGGCAGGTCACGGGGTTTCCACTTGAGACGGCCGTGCGACTGATGCCGGCACTGGCCATCGTTGTCTATCTGCTGTGGACCCGGCGCGCAGTGACTGCGCCTTATGCTCGGCTGTTACGTATTGCAGCATGGATCGCGTTCATCAATTACCTGCCGTACTGGTTCGCGCCGCACGCCAACGTCCGTTACCTGATGCCGATTTATCCCGTCATCGCACTGGCATTTGCCTGCGTGCTATGGAGCGCCTGGCAAACCAGTGCGCGCCTGATCCTGCGCTGGCTGGCGGCGGCGGTCGTCGTAAAATTCGCTGCCGCCGTGATTATTTTCCCTTATTACCAGAGCCATTACCGCGGCGAGAATTACACGCTCGCCGCGCGCGCCATCATCGCGCGTACTGCCGGTCACGAGCTATATACAACGGATGTCAGCGCCAGCGGGTTGAGCGTCGCGGGCTATATCGACGCGTGGCGCTATCCGCAGTCGCCCCCGCTGCGCTGGGCGCCCGGGCAGTGGGAATCGGGCTTCGTGCTGGCTTATACGCCGGATCCGCAATTGGGCAGGGTTGCGGAACGTTATCAACTCGGCGGCAACGATCTATATCTGCTGTGCCGCGGCGCGGCGTGCGACGCCGCGCATTGAAACGGCTGCAAGTTCAGGCCCGCCGTAAAAACGCCAGCATGTCGTGGCCGCGGCCGGCGAGCCGTGCCGGCAGGTTCAGGAATTCGGCGGCGAGCTTGCCGGCGACATAGCGCCAGCGGCCGACTTCGGACTTCTCGTGGAATTTCACGCGCGCGGTCTCGATGCGTTCCACTGAAAAATCCGCACGCGCGCCCAGCAGCGCGATCGAGCGCGGATTGTAGAAACTGATGTGGCCGCCGTCTTTGGCGATATCGAAATAATCCCAGCGCGTCCGCATCGCGGCCACCGTCCAGCTGGCGGTATTGCCGGTACTGAGCACGAGGATGCCGCCGGGTTTCAGCACGCGATGGCATTCGCGCAGGAGCGGCAGCGGCTGTTGCAGATGTTCGATCACCTCAAAGAGCGTAATGGCGTCGAACGACGCCGCTTCGAAATTGACGTCTGCAAGCAGTCCGGTATGGACGACGTGCCCGTCCGCGCGCGCGGCAGCGGCAATATTCGCCGCCGGCTCGACGCCTTCCATCGAAAAGCCGAGACGGCTGCCCGCCGCCAGGAAATTGCCGCGCGAGCAGCCGACATCGAGCACGCGCGTCGCCGCGGGAGGTTTATCGAGCAGTACGCTGAGCGTATCGAGGCGGCGTCGCGCCACGCGAAAACGCCGCGCCGTTTCCCGCGTCGCAGGCTGGTTGAAGCCATGCTGATCGAACTGCTGCATGGATTGCCAGTACGCGGCTTCGCCTATGCCGCTCATCAACTGGCCGCATTCGGCGCAGCGCCGCAGCGGGCCTTCGCGTAATACGAGCGGGGTCGGCGCGAGCGGGGCGGCGCAGCCGACGGGGCAGACAGTTACGTAGGGCGTGGAATCAGTCATGCGGCTGTTTCAAGCATCGCGCGCAATGCC
>JBDSSV010000041.1:0-2753 GCA_039928535.1 Burkholderiales bacterium | reverse complement strand
GATCTTCAGCGTGCGTCCGCGCGAACCGATCATATGGCCTCCATAAATATGTGCTCGAAATCCGCCCGCGTGCACGGCCGCGGATTGGTGCGATGGCAGATATCCTCGACGGCGACCTCGAGGAGTTGCGGCAGATGCTGCAGGGACACTTTTACTTCGCCGAGTTTTGCCGGGATGCCGACCTCGCGCTTGAGCGCAGTCAGCCAGGCAACGAACGCGGCCGCACTCGCTTCCTGCGTGCCGCGCGCCACGCCGGCTGCTTCTGCCATGAGCGCAAACTTGTCCAGGGCAGCCGGCTGATTAAAGCGCATGACGTAATCGAGCATGATCCCGTTGGCGAGCCCGTGATGCAGGTCGACGACGGTCGAGAGCGCGTGCGCGCACGAATGGGTGGCGCCGAGATCTTTCTGGAATGCGACTGCTCCCATCATCGACGCCATCAGCATGTCCGAGCGCGCCCGCAGATTGCGCGGTTCGCGCACGGCAATCGGCAACGCACGCGCGGCGATGCGCACGCCCTCCAGCGCGATGCCGTCGCACATCGGGTGATAGCCGGTGGCGAGATAGGATTCAATGTTGTGCGTGAGCGCGTCCATGCCGGTCGCCGCGGTCACATTCGGCGGCAAATCCACAGTAAGCTCGGGATCCGCGAACACCGCTTTGGCCAGCAGCTTCGCCGAGAAAATGATTTTCTTGATATGCGTCGCGTCGTCCGAGATCACGCTCGAGCGCCCTACCTCGCTCCCGGTGCCGGCGGTCGTCGGCAGCGCGATGAAGCACGGCAGGTCGTGTTCGATGGCCCGAACTTGCGGATGGTCCCACGCGTATTCAAGCACCGTGCCCGGATGACTGGACATTAACGCAACAGCTTTTGCCACGTCGAGCGCTGCACCGCCGCCGAATCCGATGACCGCGTCCGCATTGTGCTGCTTATAGGCTGCGACGCCCGCATCGACCTGGCTCTTGAGCGGGTTGCCCGCCACTCCTGAAAACACCGTCACCGCGAGACCGCCCAGCGTCGATTTGAATTCCGCCAGCATCGGCAATGCCGCGACGCCTTTATCGGTGACGATAAGCGGACGCGCGCAGCCCTGCGCCGCGAGATACGGCCCGGCCTCGCGCCGAGCGCCGGCGCCGAAACGAATGTCCGTGGGGAAAGCGAAACGATGGATGGTCATGATGCCTGGATCAGATGATCTCGAAATAGCGCTTTATTTCCCAGTCGGTCACCGCGTCCTGGAACTGGCGCCACTCCCATTCACGCGTGGCCACGTAATGATCGACGAACTCTTCGCCGAATAGTTCGCGCGCGATCTTCGATTTCTTGAGGTTCGCGGTCGCCTCCATCAGATTGCGCGGCAGGCGCGGAATGCGGTCGGCCTTCGCGCTGTCGCCTTCGAGCGGCGGCGTCGAGAGCTTGAGGCCCTTCTCGATGCCGTAGAGACCCGCCGCCACGCAAGCGGCGACCGCGAGATAAGGGTTCGTGTCGGCGCCGGGGCAGCGCGTTTCGATGCGCGTCGATTTTTCCGCGCCCGCCAGCACGCGCAGGCTCGCCGTGCGATTGTCCATGCCCCACGTCGCTTTTACCGGCGCCCAGAAGCCATCGACCAGCCGCTTGTAGCTGTTGACGGTGGGTGCGAAAAAAACCTGGATATCCCGCAGGCAGTGCAACTGGCCGGCGACGTAGCTCTCGAGGAGTTTGCTCATGCGGCGCGGCGAATTCGCGTCGTAGAAAATATTGCGCTTGCCATCCCACAGGCTCTGATGCACGTGCCCGCTGCAGCCTGGATACTGCGAGCTCCACTTCGCCATGAAGCTCGGCATGATGCCGAAACGATGGCCGATTTCCTTGGCCGCGGTCTTGAACAGTACCGCGCGGTCGGCGGCCTCGAGCGCTTCTGAATAAAGGATCGCCGCTTCGTAGACGCCGGGCCCGGTTTCCGTGTGCAGGGCTTCGATCGGAACGCCGAACCGCGGCATTTCTTCCATCAGCGCCTTGAAGAACGGCTGGTTTTGTCCCGCGCGTATCAACGAGTAGCCGAACATGCCGGGCGTAATCGTTTCCGGCTGGGTGTAATTCTTGGCGGCGAGACTCTGCGGCGTCTCACGGAAGTTGAACCACTCATATTCGACGCCGGCCATTACCTGCAGACCTTGTTTTGCGCCGCGCGCGAGGACCTTCTTCAGAACCTGGCGCGGACACACCGGCGACGGGGCGCCTTTACTGTCGCTGAAATCCGCGAGAAAGAACGGCACATCGTCGTCCCACGGCACACGGCGGAACGTCGCCAAATCGATCCGCGCGAGCGCGTCCGGAAAACCCGTGTGCCAGCCGGTCCACGTCGCGTTGTCGTAACACTGGTCGCCCACGTCCCAGCCGAACACCACGCTGCAGAAGCCGAAACCGCTGTCGACGGCGGACAGGAATTTTTCCTTGTGCAGGTACTTGCCGCGCAGCACGCCATCGACGTCGGTGACGGCCACTTTTACGCGCGCAGCGGGCGACGCGCGCACGAGGTCGATGATTTTCTGATCCGCCGATTTGGTGTTTTTCATAGTCGAGAATCCCCGCTGTCGGATCCGCTGCGCGCACGGAAAAAAGATTATGCCCGATATGGAATGGACTAAGAGTGCCTAACATAGTGAAACGCACGATGCGCTGTCACGATTTTGGCTCAGAACGCGAAGCAAGGCACGCAACTTAGTCATTCTAAGTAAGTGGCTTGCGACAATGTGGCGCCGTGACTCGTTAG
>JBDSSV010000040.1:0-3971 GCA_039928535.1 Burkholderiales bacterium | reverse complement strand
GGGAAATAGTATAGCTGTACGCGCGGTCAGCGTTGGCATTAATGCCTGGATTGTCGGGGCAGCCCTGCAGCTAGTCATTTTTTTCTCATTCTCCGGGTGGCAGACCCGGGGCTTTCATTCCCCGGTGGCAGACCGGGAGCTGGTTGCGCCAGCGTCGCCAAGAGAAAGTGACCAGCACCGGGTCTGCCACCCGGAGATTTAATAAAATCTAAATAACGGGAAACGTCATCTTCCTGGTAACCGGATTCACATACCCTCCCCACAACACCATCGTGCGATTCCGATTCGGATCACCGCACACCACGATGTGTATCACATCGGGACTCGGTACCACTCGCACGAGTTCGTCCGGGCCGACCAGATATTCGGGCGGATAGATGCCGCGGTCGACGGCGTCCTTGATCGTGAACGCTTCGGAGTGTCCGTACTTCAGCAGGAACTCCAGCTCGCGAAACGGCACGCGCGCATGCTCGTAAATGTATTCGCGGATCTGCTGCTTCGAGTAGCCGGCGCCGGCGAGCGCTTTCGCAACCGGCGGCGCCATCAGTATCGTGACCATGTTCTGAAACCCGCGCGGCCCGCGCTCCGCCAATCTCGCGAGGCAAGGCTTCTTGGTCAGCTCTATGCTCAGGAATTCAAGCGCGGTCTGCGCCGCGGTCTTGTCGGGCGTGCCGTATATCGCCGGCGCCCAGCCCCAGGTTACGCTCGCGCACGCAGTGACGGTGCTGTCTTCCTTCTTGAACCCATGCTCGACGTGAAACGGTTCCCACGGATTCTCGGCGTCGTTTTCGGCGATCGTAAATTTTGCGGGTAGCCGAACGTGCCCATGTAGTTCTTGCCCGGCTTATAGCCTGCGATGTTCTTGATGATGAAGCCGAACGCGCGGCCGATCGCAGGGTTGTTGCCTTTCGATATCAGGTGCGCGCCGCTCTCGATACCCATCTTCTTTACCGCGGGCCCGTTGACGAGCAGAAAAGGAAACACGCCCCATGTCGTGCCGATGTTCGCGAGGTTGTACTTGTTTTCCGCGATCGCCTCGACCAGCGCGATGAGCAGCGGCATGCATTCGGGGCTGCAGCCCGCCATCACGGCGTTGGCCGCGATGTTCGTCGGTGTCGCAACCAGATTGTCCTGCGGCAGGATGGCAATGCTTTCGTCCGGCTTGCGGTCGGTGTACTTCAGAAATTCTTCGACTCGCTCCAGCGTTGGCGGAATGATCGGCAGCTCGTCCGTCCAGCCCTGGTTGCGGAAATATTCATTGATGTCGGCGAAGCTGCCTTCATAGACGATTTCACTGGCTTTGCGCGAGGCAACCGGCGCCGTGCCGCTGCCGCCGTCGCGCGGCTTGGTCAGATGGTCGACGATGCGGCCGAACAGGACGTTCTCGACGTTCTTAACTACCAGTTCTTCGGGATGGACGCCGACAGGTCCCGGATACTCGCCGATGCGCAGATCGGCCATGCCTTCCGCCTTGGCCACCGCCTTCGCTATCGTAGTAAATCCCGTCGTGGTGATTACCACGCTGGGGATCCCCGCTCTTTCCAACTCTACCGCCGGCCTCACCGAGGACGGAGTGCAGGTCCCTCAACCGCCATTGCCGGTGATGACCGCGTCGACGCCTTTTTCTTTGGCGAGCGCGGCGATTTCCTTGGCGATTCTTTTTTGCGATTCCGCGTCGCCGCCGACGTAAACGATGGGGAATTCCGTGAACGGAATGATTTTCACGTTCTTGTATTTTTCCCTGAACAAGCGGCGATAAGTCTCAAACATGAGCTCGCCCTTGAAGTGGTTGTTGTACACCTCGCCGATGGTCTTGCCGTCGAGCGTGTCGAGATGGGGGCTGATATTTCTGGTCGCGCCCTGCGGCAAGCCTTCGGGACTGATAACGCCGATGACTTCTTTCATTGGATTCTCCTCATAGCTGCGACTGTATCATTTTTTTAATTTTTACCCGGCCTGCTATCATTAAGCGCATCAGTGAGCGCTTGAATCGAGCGCACGGTCCTCGTCAAAACAAGAAAAGGTAAACAGCCGATGCGCATTGCGCTGCCGGGCAATGCCGCGTTCACCGGCTATTGGATCGGCGAAACTCTGCTCTCGCTCGGCCAGGAAATCTTCCTGGTCGCGGTGGGCTGGCAGATCTACGATCTCACCGGCAGCGCGTTGAGTCTCGGTCTCCTCGGCCTCGTCCAGTTTCTGCCGCAGTTCCTGCTCGCGCTGCCCGCTGGCCATGTCGCCGACAACTTCGACCGCCGGCACATCACCTCGCTGTGCCAGCTCATCAAATTCGCCGCGCTCGCGGCGATAGCGGTGGCGAGTCTTGCCGGCGCGGTTTCGATCATGACGATTTACGCGTGCACTTTCGCGTTCGGCGTCTCCCATGCATTTCAGCAGCCCGCACTGCGCGCACTGATGCCGACCCTCGTCGATCGCAGCCAACTGGCGCAATGCATCGCGTGGACCGCCGGCGCGAAAAAAGCCGCGGTCATCGCCGGCCCCGCGCTCGGCGGATTGATTTATCTCTTGGGGCCGGTCGCCGCCTATGGCGCGGGCGCATTATGCTTTCTCGCCGCCAGCATATCGTTGGCGCGCATCCGTCTGCAAGGCCCGGCGCCGGTGCGTGAGCCGATGACGATGGTTTCTTTGTTCGGCGGCATCGTTTTTATCCGCCAACGGCCGGTGATCCTGGGCGCGCTGTCGCTCGATCTGTTTGCGGTGCTGCTGGGTGGCGCGACTGCGCTGCTGCCCATCTACGCGCGCGACATTCTCGAAGTGGGTCCGGGCGGCCTCGGCTTGCTGCGCGCCGCGCCTGCGCTCGGGGCCGTGGTGGTGTCCCTGCTGCTCATACGCATCAGGCTCGATCGGCGCATCGGCCGCACTTTGTTCGCGTCGATTGCCGCGTTCGGTGCCGCCACCATCGTCTTTGGACTATCGCGCTCGTTCGAGCTGTCGCTCTGCGCGCTGGTGGTGCTTGGCGCCTCCGACATGGTGAGCATGGTGATCCGCCAGTCGCTCGTCCAGTTGCAAACGCCCGAAGGCATGCGCGGCCGCGTCGGCGCGGTCCATTCTGTTTTCACTGGCACCTCGAACCAGCTCGGCCAGTTCGAATCCGGCGTCGTGGCTGCATGGCTCGGCACCGTCGCCTCGGTAGTCATCGGCGGCGCGGGAACATTGCTCGTCGCGGGATTGTGGATCTATTGGTTTCCACAGTTGTGGAAAGTCGATCGGATGACCGCGCAGGATGATGAAGATGGAGTGCAGAACCTGCGCTAGGCTCGACTGTGGAACTCGCTCTCGATATGAAAAAGTTACGAGTGCGATCGCAATTGACGCCGCAGCACGGTGCCGGCCTCGGCGGCCGACAGATCCAGAATCTCGCGATAGTAGGCCGCCGTGATACTGCAAAGCTTGGCGCTGTCCACGTCTTTTGCGAGCGGTCTGTGGATAATATTCCACTCGTGCCCGAATTCTTTGAAAAGACCATCCATCACGGGCCGCAGGATTCGATAGACTTCGCCGTCCAGTGCGCTGCTGGCCCGCGGCTGTGGCGCCGTCACCGAGCTCTTTAAAATTTCAGCCATCGCCGCCGCCTCGGCTTTTTGCGCCGCCGCCGACAGCAGGGTCGCAAAGTTCTGCCGTCCTACCGTGCCTCGATACAGATAAACCACGCACAATTTCGGGTCCCGCTTGCCCAATTCGTCCGCAGCGCCGACCAGCGCGGCCGCATACGCCGCCACCGCTTCGTCGGACGCGATTTTCAGACGATCATCGAATGCGAGCAAAAAAGCGGAGCGACCCCGCGCCTCGTGAATGAACACGGCTTTCTCTGCCGGCGGAGTTTTTACCTGCGCCTCGATGGCGCGCAGCGTATCTTTATAAATCTCCGGCAAGTACTGTTTGAGCGCGACAAAGGGCGGATCGGTCTGGACCAGCCTCTCGATTTCCTGGCGCCGCTTGCCGGCAAGGCGCTG
>JBDSSV010000039.1:0-8334 GCA_039928535.1 Burkholderiales bacterium | reverse complement strand
TGCTGCTGCTGCTGCTGCTGCGCCGGCCGCGAACGCCGGTGCGCCGTCCGCCACGGCCCCTGCCGCATCGGTCGCCAACACCGACACCGGCGCCGAGACCCGCGCTTATGAAGCGGCGCAGGGCCACCGCCGCGTGGGCAACTACCAGGGCGCAATCGTCGCGTTCCAGAATTTCATCAAGCAGCACCCGAAAAGCAATCTGGCGCCCCGCGCGCAGTACTGGATCGGCGACTCGTACTTCAATCTGCGCGATTTCAAGCTCGCCATCGGCAGCCAGCAGGCCCTGCTCAAGACCTATCCTGACAGTCCGACCGTGCCCGACGCCATGCTGAATATCGCGAGCTCGCAGATTGAGATGGGTGAATCGGCCATCGGCAGAAAAACCCTGGAAGAGCTCGTCGCCAGATTTCCGATCAGCGAGGCTGCCGAAAAGGCCAAGCGCCGCCTCGGAGCACTGAATGCGCCGGGATCGGCAGCGCCTGCCGGCAAGCCCTAGAGTGCCTAACATAACGAAACACCTGTGCGTTGCAGCCAGAATTAGTGAGGGCAAGGCGCCCGGTGAAGGCAATAGTCGTTCTATTGCCAAGACGAGCAACGCGGCGTCGCGTGGAGGGCGGAGCAGGTTCCAAGCGTTGTGTGCTTGGATGCGACCCCGTAGCGCGACATTGGGCGCACCCTCCACGCGACTCATGCACACCTCCACGGTCGCATCCCCGCAAGCGGGGCCCCTGCTCCACGCTCCGGTGCGCCGCCGATTCTGGCTGCAACCCTTCGGGCTGGCACGAGTTTTGGCTGATAACTTTGTCGCAAGCCACTGGCTTAGAATGACTAAGCGTCGTGCCTTGCTTCGCGTTCTAAGCCAAAATCGTGACAGCGCATCACGCGTTTAATTATGTTAGGCACTCTTAGCTGCGCCGAGAGGCTGAGGGGGGAGGCGTGAGCGGTGAACTCGATAACACCGCATTGGCGGACCGGTGCGCGTCTGACACCGCCGCTGCGCTCGCGACGCTGCGCATCACCGAGATATTTTTTTCGCTGCAGGGCGAGACCAGCCGCGTGGGGCTGCCCACCGTTTTCATACGACTTACGGGTTGCCCGTTGCGCTGCGGCTATTGCGACACCGCGTACGCGTTCCACGGCGGACAAAGCATGACAATAGCGGCTGTGCTCGACGCCGTGACGCGTCATCGCACGCGTTATGTTACGGTGACGGGCGGCGAGCCGCTTGCACAAAAGGCCTGCCACACGCTGCTCGCGGTGTTGTGCGATCGCGGTTCCTCCGTGTCTCTGGAAACCAGCGGTGCGCTCGATGTGTCGGCGGTCGATACGCGCGTGTCGAAAATTCTCGACATCAAGACACCCGGCTCGGGCGAGGCCGCGAAAAATCTGTGGGCAAATCTTGCGCATCTGAACGCGAGTGACGAAATCAAATTCGTGCTCTGCAACGAAGCTGATTACGCATGGGCGAAACAACAACTAGTGGAACGCCAACTGGCCGCAATCTGCCCGGTGCTGTTTTCTCCCGCTTACGGCGAACTCGATGCCACGGCACTGGCCGGCTGGATCCTGCGCGACGAATTGCCGGTGCGCATGCAAACCCAGTTGCACAAGCAATTGTGGGGCGGGCAGCGCGGCCGTTAGCGCTCAGCTGGCATTTCCCCCGATGTTCTGGCTCGCATTAACTACCCTGGTTATAGTGACGGTCGCCATGTTCGTGCTGGTGCGCGGCAACCGCAGCATGCGCTTTCTGCGCGATGTGAGCGCGGTCCTGCCACCGCGGCCGCCGCGCGTATCCCTGATCATCGCCGCCCGCAATGAAGAACTCAACATCGAAACCGCGCTGGAATCGCTGCTTGTCCAGGACTATCCTGATTGTGAAGTGATAGTCGTCGACGACCGGTCGACCGATGCGACGCCGCAAATCCTGGCGCGCGCGCAGGCGCGTAATGCCGGGCTGAAGGTAGTGCGGCTAGACGAACTGCCCGACGGCTGGCTTGGCAAGAACCATGCGCTCGAGCGCGGCGCGGCGCACGCTGCCGGCGAGATCCTGATATTTGCCGATGCGGACGTCGTGATGCGCGCGGACTCGGTGCGCCGCGCGGTGTCCCACGCGCTTGCCGCATCCCGCGATCACCTCGCGATCACGCCCGCAATGATCGCGCCCGGCATAATGCTCGGCATGTTCATGAGCGCGTTCACCATGTTCTTTTCATTGTTCGCGCGCCCATGGAAGGCGAGCGATCCGCAAAGCAGGTGCTTCATCGGCATCGGCGCGTTCAATCTGGTGCGCGCGCCCACGTACCGCGCGGTCGGCGGGCACGCGCGCATCGCGATGCGGCCCGACGACGATATCAAACTCGGAAAGATCATCAAGAGTGCCGGCTTTTCGCAGGAAATGCTGTTCGGTCGCGGCCAGATAGGCGTCGAGTGGTATCCGTCCGTCGGCGCGCTGGCGCGAGGCTTGGAGAAAAACACGCTCGCCGGCGTCGACTATAGCGTCGCCGCCATCCTCATCGGGGCGGTCGTGCAGAGCGTTCTATTCGTCTGGCCGTTTCTGGCGCTTGCTTTCACGACAGGCGTGGTGTTCGCGCTGAATGCCGCAGCGTGCCTGTTGCTGGTTGCCGCCTGCGTTGATCAGACGCGCTACGTCGGCGTTTCACGCTGGCACGCCGCCGGGCTGCCGCTCGCCACCGTGCTCTTTATTTATATTCTGCTGCGCGCGACCTATGTGACTTTGCGCGACGACGGCATCAACTGGCGCGGCACGCATTATCCGCTCGCGGCGCTAAAAGCGAACCGGCTCTGAACCATGGCGAACGCGGTTGTACTGCTGTCGGGCGGTCTTGATTCGGCAACGGTGCTCGCTATCGCGCGCGAGGCGGGCTATGACTGCTATTGCCTGTCGATCGATTACGGCCAGCGTCATCGTGCCGAGCTCGCGGCGGCGGCGCGTGTCGCTAAAGCCCTGCAGGCGCGCGAGCACCGCGTCACTACGCTCGATCTGGCCGCGTTCGGCGGCTCCGCCTTGACCGATACGAGCATCGCCGTGCCGACCGGCGGCATCGCCGACGGCATACCGGTCACCTATGTCCCCGCGCGCAACACGATCCTGCTGTCGCTCGCGCTGGCGTGGGCCGAGGTGCTCGCCGCGCGCGATATATTTTTTGGCGCCAATGCCGTCGATTATTCGGGTTATCCGGACTGCCGGCCCGAGTACATGCGCGCGTTCGCGGCAATGGCAAATCTGGCGACGAAGGCCGCCGTCGAAGGCGCGCCGCTCACATTGCACACTCCTATCATTGACTTGACCAAGTCCGACATCATCCGTCGCGGGCTGACGCTCGGCGTCGATTACGCATTGACCGTCTCCTGCTATCAGGCGGATGCGGACGGACGCGCATGCGGCGTTTGCGATTCGTGCCGTTTGCGCAAGACGGGCTTCGAGGCTGCCGGCGTCGCTGATCCGACGAATTACCGGTCGTAGCCGTCGTGCGCTGGCTGCGCATGCGACCGCGGATTAGAATGTCGACACCTGTCAGCTGGAGCAAGCATGGAGGCAACGACGCATTTGGGCGCAACGGTCGCGTGGTGCGGTTTCGCGCTCGGCGTCGTGTTCGGCGCGGTCGGCAATAAAGTCAATTTCTGCACGATGGGCGCGGTGTCCGACGTCGTCAACATGGGCGACTGGGGCCGCATGCGCATGTGGCTGCTGGCGATCGCGGTCGCGATACTTGGTTCGTACGCGTTGTGGCATGCCGGCCTCGTCGATCTGTCGAAGTCGATCTACACGTCGCCCAATTTCATGTGGCTTTCGTTTCTGACCGGCGGCCTCCTGTTCGGCATCGGCATGACGCTGGGTTCCGGCTGCGGCAGCAAGACGCTGATCCGCATCGGCGGCGGCAATCTGAAATCGGTCGTGGTCTATGTGTTTATCGCGATCTCCGCGTACATGACGCTGCGCGGGTTATTCGGCCAGTTCCGCGTCTCGGTACTGCAGCCCGTCGCGGTTAATTTCGAAGCGTACGGATTGAAAGGGCAGGACCTGCCGTCGCTGCTGGCGGGCACCGGCGTAGCAATCGGCACGCTACGCGTCGCGGTGGCCGCTATTGTTGCTGCGGGCCTGCTGTTTTTCGTGCTGAAAGACCGCGAGTTCCGCGCCAACGCCGGATATCTCGCCGGCGGCGTGGTCGTCGGACTGATCGTGGTGGCGGGCTGGTACGTGACCGCCCATCTGGGCTACCAGGAAAACCCCGCTACCCTGGAAATGACTTTCTTCGGCACCAACACGCACGCCGCCGAATCATTTTCGTTCGTGGCGCCTCTGGCGTACACGCTGGAACTCCTGATGTTGTGGACCGACAAGTCGCTGACCATTAGCTTCGGCATCATGGCGGCACTCGGCGTCATCGTGGGTTCATTCGCTTACGCAATCGCCAGCAAGTCGTTTCGCTGGGAAGGTTTCACGACCATCGAGGATCTCGCCAATCACATCATAGGCGGCGTGCTGATGGGGTTCGGCGGCATCACTGCGCTCGGCTGCACGATAGGGCAGGGCATCAGCGGCTTCTCGACTTTAGCACTAGGCTCTATCCTGACATTCGCCGCCATCATCGCGGGGTCCACCGCAACGATGAAGTATCAGTACTGGAAAATCATGCGTGAAAGCTGAACGGGCGCGCAGCTTCCGCTGCGCGCGATTTCCCCGCATCAGATCACGCTCTGTGGCGCATGCGATCTGGAAACTTGTGCGAAGCTAAATGATCGCCCTATTTACGGGTCCGCCGGGTTCTTGCGACAGGCACACAAACGGGTGCGCCGGAGCACGGCAAAATACCGGTTAAATTGACCCGGTAGCACGTAACCGGTAAAATTCGCGCCTTTTGCGGGCGGTTAGCTCAGCCGGTAGAGCAGCGGACTTTTAATCCGTTGGTCGCGAGTTCGAATCTCGCACCGCCTACCAGTCAAAAACAAAGAGTCAGCCATGCGGCTGGCTCTTTGTCGTTTTCAGACGCCAAAAAACGCCGCAATTTACTACGCCAGCGCGAGTTGCGCAGGGACGGCGCGACGAATCGAAAGATGCTGCTTTTTAGCGGAATTTTCGGCGGATGGAAAGCCGCGGCTGCTCGCCATGCTTCCTCATCACCGGTAGGTGCGTGGCGTCGGCGGCGCCAGTGGAGATGAAGACGACCTACAAATCGTCAGTATCTTCGGCATCCGCACCGGCAGCAGCGTCGTCAGTCGCATCCTCGCGCAGCGGTTCGTCCGTCTGGGGCGCGAGTTCCAGTGCTTCGTCATCCGCCGCAAGGCCCGCAGTCACGCGAGGTCCTTCACGGTCGAGCGGCCGGCACATGTGACGCGGCAAATCCCATTGCGCTGCGCGTGCGGTGACTGCCCGCGCGAGTTCGGGGTCAAACAGCATGGCGAAGCTGGACTGCGTCGGCACAGCGTGTTTCATGTGGACTCCGTGAAGTGAGTGAACCATGCGGGCTGGTTCAACGGGTTTTACTTTACCGCGCCGGCATCCGCCAACAAGCGGCGATATACGACATGTTGTGTAGGAAAGATGCCGACGTGGCGCTTCGATCGCGGGAGTTCGCGCGCAATGCGAACGGTATTACGGTCGTAACCAGTTGGATTTTATCCGCGGGTGGGCCGGTCGCGACACTTGTTTTGGCAAGCTCGTATACGGCTTACGACGGCGCGGATTTTGGGGCTATCGTGCATTGACTTGCCGCGCAAAGCCTGCGAGATTTGCGCCATTTCCCGCATCAAAGGATGCCGCTATGCTAGCTGATGCGCGAGCAAGTCGCGCAATGCGGCACTTTTGTCGAGGTTTATCTGCCGACCCGTTTGCCGTGTGCTCGCAGCGCGATCCCGAAGGTCTGTATGCGCGCGCGGGTAAGCTGTCGCACATGACCGGTGTCGACGATCCGTACGAACCGCCTCAGAATCCGGAATTGCAGTTGAACGGTGGCGAATTTACCGTGGAGCAGACGGTCAGCGCCATCATTACGCTTGTGGCGCAGCGGCGGCGGATCTAACTCAACCTCCGCATTTCAAATCGCCGGGTTTTGTTTCTTGTCAATGACGCACAATCGCGAAGGTACAATAGCGGTGGCGGGATATTTGACAGGATTTTTGTCAATCTCGCGACAGGAGTTCAGAAAAAAATGTGCGCATGATCGAACAGCGAAATGATACTTCGTGTCTATCCTGCAGTCGTATCGCCGCAGCGCGGAGGCTGGTTGAGCGGGGAGCACCGTGCTTGACGTGAAAGCGGCAGCGACGGCCGTTGCCGGTCGTGCGGATTGCGGGCAGACCCGCCCACGCGTCGCCATTCTCATGGGCACGTTTTACGGCGAGCGTTTTCTCGCCCGCCAACTCGATTCCATCGGCATGCAGACGCGTTCCGATTGGACGCTATGGGTATCGGACGACCGGTCGGGAGACGGCACGCTGGCCGTTCTCGATGCTTACTGCGCAAAATGGGGCGCGCACAAATTGCGCATGCGAACCGGACCGGCGCGCGGTTTCACCGCCAACTTCCTCGCGCTCGCGTGCGATCCGGCCATCGAGGCGGATTTTTTTTCGTTTGCCGACCAGGATGACCTGTGGGACGCGGACAAGCTGGCCGTCGCCATCCGCTGGCTGGAGGCCATACCGGCCGGCGTGCCGGCGCTGTATTGCGCCCGCACGCGCCTGATCGATGAAACGGATGGAACAATCGGGCTGTCTCCGCTGTTTCCGAAACCGCCGGTATTCGCGAATGCCATCGTGCAAAGCGTCGCTGGCGGCAATACGATGGTGTTCAATGCCGCGGCACGGGCGTTGCTCGTCGAAGCCGGTGCGGACGTGGTCGTGCAGACGCATGACTGGTGGGTGTATATCCTGGTCACGGCCTGCGGCGGCAGGGTTTTTTACGACGCCACGCCGAGGGTCGGCTACCGCCAGCACGACCGGAATCTGGTCGGCTCAAACGCGAGCTGGGTCGGGCGGCTGCGCCGCGCGCACCGCATACTCAAGGGGCAGTTCAAGACGATGAATGACCGCAACATTGCAGCCCTGCAGAGCGTGCGTCACCGGCTGTCGCCGCAAGCGCTCAGCTTGCTGCACGATTTCTCGCACGCGCGCGCGGCCGGCCTGGTGCCCCGCGTGCTGGGAATCTGGCGCTCCGGCGTCTATTGCCAGACGCTGCTGTCAAATCTTGCATTGGCAGGGGCGTCGCTCCTGAAGAAGCTATAGACTATGCCATTTGAGCGCGAGCCTTCCATGCGGAACCGGCGTGCATGCGGATAGTGCAGGCATGGCGATGAACGCTGCATCGCCAGTGGCAAAGGGCGGGGAAATTCCGTGAATCCCCATGCGCCCCGCAGCGTTTCTTTGGCGGCGCTGGTACGCAGCCTTCAACATAACCGCCGACTCATTGCGCAGATGGTCAGGCGCGAAGTCATCGGACGCTACAGAGGCTCCGTGCTCGGGCTGGCCTGGTCGTTTTTTACGCCGTTCCTGATGCTGGCGGTGTACACCTTCATCTTTTCCGCGGTTTTCAAAGCGCGCTGGGCCGACGGCGGCGAGCAAAGCAACAGCGGGTTTGCCGTTGTCATGTTTGCCGGCATGATAGTGCACGGCCTGTTCGCGGAAACGCTGAATCGCGCGCCGGGCCTGATTCTGGCCAACGTCAATTACGTCAAGAAAGTGGTGTTTCCGCTTGAGATACTCCCCGTCGTCGCGATAGGCGCGTCTTTGTTTCATACGGGTATCAGTCTCGGTATATTGCTCGCCGCCTGCGCTGTCTTTAAAGGCTTCGTGCACTGGACCGCGATTTTCGCGCCTTTCGTATTTCTTCCGCTCGCCATCTTGAGTCTGGGGCTCGCCTGGATGCTGGCGTCGCTCGGTGTTTTTCTGCGCGACGTCGGACAGACCACCGGCCTGATAACGACCGTGATGCTGTTTCTGTCGCCGGTTTTCTATCCGCTGACGGCGGTGCCTGAAGCATTCCGTCCCCTCGTCATGGCGAATCCGCTGACCTTCATCATGGGACAGGCACGCGAAGTGCTGGTCTGGGGACGGCTGCCGAACTGGGGCGGCCTGGCTATTTATACGCTGGCCGCGACCGCCGTGGCATGGGTGGGCTACGCGTGGTTTCAGAAGACTAGAAAAGGGTTCGCCGATGTCCTCTGACGATATCGCGATCCGCGTCGATAACCTGAGCAAGTGCTATCAGATCTACGAAACTCCGCGCGACCGGCTCAAGCAGTTCATTTTGCCAAAATTGCAGCGGTTGACCGGACGTGCGCCGAAGCGTTATTTCAGCGAGTTTTGGGCGCTCACGGA
>JBDSSV010000038.1:0-3472 GCA_039928535.1 Burkholderiales bacterium | reverse complement strand
CATTTGTTGCGCCATTGCCGCGCTGCCGGCGCTCGCCGCCGACCCAAGCACGCGCGCGCGCGCGATGTTCACGGAAAGCTGTCTGCGGCTCGTCACCGCCATGGGCCTTCAGGGAGACATGCAAAAGCGCTTTGTCGACGAGTGCGTGCGCGCCAAGGAGAACGTCAACAACAAAGGCGTGCCTGGCGCACCGTACGAATTAAACGCGGCTTGTTGAGCCTGCAGCAAGTAAAAAGGGCGCCGCATAATGCGGCGCCCTTTTTATTCTTACGAACGCTGGCGTGTTAGGAGCGGTTCGCCATCGGAAACGGCCATGCGCCGGGAATTGAGATCGGCTGGGCGGCGGGTGCCGGTGCGGCCGGCTTTTTCGATGGTGCCGCGCGCTTGGCGGCAGGCCTCTTCGCCGCGACCTTATTTGCGGCAGGCTTCTTCGCCGCTGTCTTGCGTTTTGCGGCCGGCTTCTTGCGCGCCGCCGGTTTCGCTTTTTTACTGGCGGCAGATTTGCGCGCCGGTTGCGCTTTGCGGGCGACCGCTTTTTTCCTCTTGGCAGCGGGCTTTCTTGTAGCGGGCTTCTTCGCGGTGGTTTTTTTCTTCGCCGGTTTGCGTTTCTTCGCTTTAGCCATGTCCTGCCTCCTGTTAGGTTCGATTATGCGCCAGCACGTACTGTAGATCCAAGACACCAGCGACGGCATCAATGCCGTGCCGAGGCTGCCACCCTCCGCGGCACGTGCCGCGGCCGAGGGCCTTACCCTAGTGCAAAGCGGACTGGGCTTTGCTCGCCAGATCGCGGTACAGCGTTTCCGGATCCAGCTTTATTCCGCCTTCCCACATCACCGTGTTCTCGACCGGATCGACTTCGACCCGGTTGAACGTGTCGATGTCGCACAGCATCCGGAAGTACTTGGTGTGCACGAGATCGCCGAGGTAGACGTGGCCTTCCAGCCCGTCGTTGAAGCGCAACCACAGCGTGTAGTTGTCTTCGGCCCGGCATTCAGTGATGGTGTGCATGCGGCGTCTGTTTCTAGGGTATCTCTTGGCTAGTAAGCTTAATCCCAACTGAGCGCGCCTCCTGTTTGGTATTCAATTACACGTGTTTCGAAGAAATTGCGTTCTTTCTTCAGGTCGATCATTTCCGACATCCACGGAAACGGGTTGGTCGCACCGTCGTACATCTGGTCGAGCCCGATTTGCTGGCAGCGGCGGTTGGCGATATAGCGCAGGTATTCCTTGAACATCGGCGCATTGAGTCCGAGCACGCCGCGCGGCATGGTGTCTTCGGCGTAGCGGTACTCGAGATCGACCGCCTTTCTCATGATCGCGTGTATTTCCTCGCGGAATTCCGTGGTCCACAGGTGCGGGTTTTCCATCTTGATCGTGTTGATGAGATCGATGCCGAAGTTGCAGTGCATCGATTCGTCGCGCAGGATGTACTGATACTGCTCGGCAGCACCCGTCATCTTGTTCTGGCGGCCGAGCGCCAGGATCTGCGTAAAGCCGACGTAAAAGAACAAGCCTTCCATGACGCACGCGAACACGATCAGGCTTTTCAGCAGCGCCTGGTCGTTCTCCTGCGTGCCGGTCTTGAAGTTGGGGTTGGTCAGCGTGTCGATGAACGGGATCAGGAATTCGTCTTTCTCGCGGATCGACGACACTTCGTGATACGCGTTGAACACTTCACCTTCATCGAGGCCGAGGCTCTCGACGATGTACTGATAGGCGTGCGTGTGGATCGCCTCTTCGAAGGCCTGACGCAGCAGGTACTGACGACATTCGGGCGCCGTAATGTGGCGATAGGTGCCGAGCACGATGTTGTTTGCCGCGAGCGAATCGGCGGTGACGAAGAAACCGAGATTGCGCTTGACGAGGCGGCGTTCGTCGTCGCTCAGGCCGTTGGGATCTTTCCACAGCGCGATGTCGCGGCTCATCTGGATTTCCTGCGGCATCCAGTGGTTGGCGCAGGCGGACAGGTATTTCTCCCACGCCCATTTGTATTTGAAGGGCACCAGCTGGTTGACGTCGGTCTGGCCGTTGATGATGCGCTTGTCGGCAATGTTCACGCGGCGCATCTGCTGCGCTGGCGCATGGTCCGGTGCCAGCGCCGCCAATGCGGCAGCGGTGTCCTGCGGCAGGTGTTTCGTCTGCGCCGCAGCGTTCGGCATCTGCAGCCCCGCCGCGGCAAGGCCGCCCCCGTGCGGCGTATTTTCTTCGAATTGCAACATGCTCAAGCTCCTTTATTGATTTTGTGGGTGGACGACGATCAACTGCTCAACGTGCCCTTTATCGATGTTGTCGGTAGGCGCGTCTGGTTGCTCTGTGTCTGACCTTTGCACTAGTTATGATCGGGGAACCTGCTTACTGGCAGGATTCACACTCCGGGTTATCGATTGAACAAAACTGGGCGTCGGTCGCCGGCGCCGCCGCAATCCCGCCGTCCGATGGCACCGCGTTCAGCGCGCCAGCCTTGCCGGTGGATTTCTCCACGTGCGTGGCGCCCATCGTGCGCAGGTAATAAGTCGTTTTCAGTCCGCGCAGCCACGCCAGTTTGTAGGTTTCGTCGAGTTTCTTGCCCGACGCGCCGGCCATGTAGATGTTGAGCGATTGCGACTGATCGATCCACTTCTGCCGCCGCGCCGCGCATTCGACCAGCCATTTCGGCTCGACTTCGAACGCCGTCGCGTAAAGACTGCGGATTTCCTGCGGAATACGATCGATCTTGGCGAGCGTGCCGTCGAAATACTTCAAGTCCGACATCATTACTTCGTCCCACAGATTGAGCTTCTTCAGGTCCTCGACCAGGTATTCGTTGGTCACCGTGAATTCGCCCGACAGGTTCGACTTGACGTAGAGGTTCTGATAGGTCGGCTCTATGCATTGCGAGAGGCCGGTGATGTTGGCGATGGTCGCAGTCGGCGCAATCGCGATGCAATTGGAGTTGCGCATGCCGACCTGCTTGATGCGCTTGCGCAGCGATTCCCAATCAAGCGTCGCGGACATGTCGGTCTCGACGTAGCCGCCCCGCTCTTCGGACAACAGCTTCAGCGACTCGTGCGGGAATATCCCCTTGTCCCACAGCGAACCCTTGAACGTCGAATACGGCCCGCGCTCTTCGGCAAGATCGGCCGACGCCGAATAAGTCGTGTAGGCAACCGACTCCATCGACCGGTCCGAGAACTCGACGGCGGCCTGCGAGCCGTACGGTATGCGCAGCATGTGCAGGCAGTCCTGGAAGCCCATGATGCCGATGCCGACCGGGCGATGCTTGAAGTTCGAATTGCGCGCCTTGTTCACCGAGTAGTAGTTGAGGTCGATGACGTTGTCAAGCATGCGCATGGCGGTGCCGACGGTGCGCTTTAGCTTCTCGAGGTCGAGCATGCCGGTTGCGACGTCGAGGTGCGCGGGCATGTTGACCGAGCCCAGGTTGCACACCGCGATTTCGTCTTCGTTCGTATTCAGCGTAATCTCGGTGCACAGG
>JBDSSV010000037.1:0-4743 GCA_039928535.1 Burkholderiales bacterium | reverse complement strand
AGCGGCCGCCGAAGTGTCGTGCGCGGCGCTGCGGTTGAATCTTCAGACTTCGCGCGGGCAGCTCGCCGTGCGCATATTGAAGCGCCGCGGCGCCGCGCATAACGCGCCGGTTCTGCTTCACTCGCCCGTCGTCAAACCCGGACGCGCAATCATCGAGCGTTCCTTACTTTCGATGCCCTCACCCCATCACGCGGAGGGCGGAACAGGCTCCATGCCCTTGGGCATGGATGTGGCCCCGCAGCGGGATACAACGTGCCGGACATCCGCGTGCTTATGCACGCCTGCGCTGTCGCATCCCGTAAACGGGCCCCTGCTCCACGCTCCGGCGCGCCCTCTCCCTCTTCCAGGGCGAGGGGAGCATCTACTGAAACAGCACTATCGTGCCGTTTCATAATTTTGAACGAAACTGGACAACTCATCATGCTGTGGATCGCCCTCGACTTCCCCTCCCTGCCGCTCGAAACGTTTGCGTTAGCCTCGGCGCGCACTGAACCGTGGGCGATTGCCGACGGCACCGCTGTGCTGGTCTGCAATCAGCCCGCGCGTGCGCTGGGTGTGCGGCCCGGCATGGGCGTGTCGGCGGCCTGCGCGTTGTCTGCCCAACTTAACTACCGGTTGCGCGATACGGCTGCCGAAACCGCCACGCTGACTGTGCTGGCGGCGTGGGCCAATCAGTTCACGCCGAATGTTTCGCTGGAAGCGCCGCGGGCGCTGCTGCTCGACATCGAAGGCAGTTTGCGCTTCTTCGGCGGCATCCGGCCGCTGTTGGAAACGCTGCGGCGCGGGCTTGATGAAATAGGCTACTCCGCGACGATCGCCTGCGCGCCCACTGCCACGGCGGCCCTGCTGCTGGCGCGCGCCGGCATACAGAAAATCGTTAACTGCAAGCGCGCGCTCGAAGCGGCAGTGCCCGCGCTGCCGCTGGCGGCGCTGGAATGCGATGCGCGCACCGCGCAGACACTGCATGCCGTCGGCGTAAGGAAGGTCGGCGATCTCATGGCATTGCCGCGCGACGGTCTGGCGCGGCGTTGCGGCCAACCGCTGCTCGACACCGTGGACCGCGCGCTGGGAAAGCTGCCGGCGCCGCGCGAATTTTTTACGCCACCCGCGCAATTCGACGCCAGGCTCGAACTCGCGGCGCCCGTCGCGCACAGCGAAGCATTGCTCTTCGCCGCCAAACGCCTGCTCGCCCAGCTCACGGGTTTCCTGGCGGCGCGCAACGGCGGCGTGCAGCGGTTCACGCTGACTTTGTTGCACGAACGCAGCGCAGACACGCGGATCGACATCAGCCTGGTTGCGCCGACACGCGATAGCGCGCATCTCACAATGCTCGTGCGCGAGCGGCTGGCGGCGCTGGCGTTGAACGCCGCCGTCTGCGCATTGCGCGTCGAAGCTCACGACATCCTCGTGCTCGCGGAAGAAAACCGCGAGCTCTTTCCCGATCGCGCCAGCGCGCAAGGCGAGTGGCAGAAGCTGGTCGAGCGTCTGCGCGCACGGCTGGGTGCGCAGGCGATTCACGGTCTCGAAGCGCCCGCCGAACACCGCCCCGAACGCGCCTCGCGCGCGACACGGCCCGGCGTCGCCAGTACGGCGCCCGTCTGCGGACCGCGGCCATTGTGGCTGCTCGCCGCGCCGCAGCCACTGCCGGAAATCGCCACGCGTCCGCATTACCGTGAAAATGCGCTGGCGTTTCTCGCCGGCCCCGAACGCATCGAATCCGGGTGGTGGGATGACGACGACGTCAAACGCGATTACTTCGTCGCGCAGACACCCGACCACGCGACGTTATGGATCTACCGTGAGCGCCGCGCGCCCGGCGGGTGGTACCTGCACGGCATGTTCAGTTGAATCGATGCGCAAATTGATGCTCCGCGTCCTGAATTACCGTGTCGTTACCCGAATACGCCGAGCTGCATTGCGTCAGCAATTTCACTTTCCTGCGCGGCGCCTCGCGCCCTGAAGAACTGGTCGAGCGCGCGGCGCAACTCGGTTACGCCGCGCTCGCGATCACCGATGAGTGTTCGTTTGCAGGTCTGGCGCGTGCTCACATCGCCGCCAAAGAATGCGCTCTGAAACTCATCATCGGCGCCGAGTTCCGGGTGACCGATGGCACCCGGCTCGTATTGCTCGCGACGGATCGAACGACTTACGGCGGCTTGTCGCAACTCATTACGCTTGCGCGCGGGCGCTGCGCGAAAGGCAGTTACCGCCTGGACTGGAGCGATCTCGACGAAGGCGCCGGCGGTTGCCTCGCCTTGCTGGTTCCCGGTCGGGAGCCGGAGACCGGCGCGGCCCGCCGCATTGCCGACCGCTTTGCCGGCCGCGCGTGGATCGCGGCCGAACTCCTGTGCGGACCTGACGATCGCGCTCGGCTGGAATGTCTGCATGAGCTGAGCCTTGCCTGCGGCCTGCCGCTGGTCGCGGCAGGCGACGTGCACCTGCATGTAGGCTCGCGCCGCCCCTTGCAGGATCTGCTGACCGCAGTCCGCCTTAAAACCACGGTGACCGACGCCAAGCACGCGTTCTATCCCAATGCAGAACGTCATCTGCGTCTGCGCGTGCGGCTGGCGCAGATTTATCCGGCAGAACTCCTGGCTGAAAGCGTGCGCATCGCCGAGCGCTGCGACTTCAAGCTCGATAGTCTGCGCTACGAGTATCCGGAAGAACTCGTGCCCGCCGGCCACACGCCCGCCTCGTGGCTGCGCATCTTGACCGAGGAAGGCCTGCATACGCGGTTTCCCGGCGGCGTCAGTGAAAAGGTACGCAAACTGATCGAACATGAGCTCGCGCTGATTGCGGAGCTGAAATACGAACCATTTTTTCTCACTGTGCACGACATTGTCAGGTTCGCGCGCCGCGAAAATATCCTGTGCCAGGGGCGCGGCTCCGCCGCCAACTCGGCAGTGTGCTACGCGCTGGGCATTACCGCGGTCGATCCCGCGCGCATGAGCGTTTTGTTTGAGCGCTTCGTGTCGCGTGAACGCGACGAGCCGCCCGATATCGATGTCGATTTCGAGCATCAGCGGCGCGAAGAAGTTATTCAGTATATTTACGATAAATACGGCCGCGACCGCGCGGCACTCGCCGCCACTGTCATCCGCTATCGTGCGAAGAGCGCGTTGCGCGACGTGGGCAAAGCGCTCGGTCTCGATGCCGCGCAACTCGATCGGCTGGCCCAATCGCTGGCGTGGTGGGACAACCGAGAGGCGCTGCCGCAACGGATTGCGGAGGCAGGCTTCGATCCCGCCAGTCCGCAGATCGTGCAGCTGATCTCTCTCGTCGATACGCTGATCGGCTTTCCGCGCCACTTGTCGCAGCATGTCGGCGGTTTCGTGATTTCGCGCGGGCCGTTGTCGCGACTGGTGCCGATCGAAAATGCGGCCATGCCGGAGCGCAGTGTGATCCAATGGGACAAGGACGATCTCGAAACGCTCGGTTTGCTCAAAGTCGACGTGCTGGCACTCGGCATGCTGTCCGCGATCCGCCGCGCACTGGACATGATCAGCGAGCGGCGCGGCGCGCGGCTTGACATGGCCGCTATACCGGCCGAAGACCCCGCGGTTTACGCAATGATCCAGCAAGCCGATACGGTCGGCGTATTCCAGATCGAATCGCGCGCGCAGATGAGCATGCTGCCGCGCCTGAAGCCGGATAAATTCTACGATCTCGTGATCGAGGTCGCGATCGTGCGGCCCGGCCCTATCCAGGGCGGCATGGTGCATCCCTATCTGCGCCGCAAGCAGGGTCTCGAAAAAGAAGAGTATCCAAGCGAAGCAGTAAAAGGCGTGTTGGAGCGTACCCTCGGCGTACCCATTTTCCAGGAGCAGGTCATGCAGCTCGCGGTGGTCGCGGCCGGCTTCACGCCGGGCGAGGCCGACCTCCTGCGGCGCTCGATGGCGGCCTGGAAACGCAAAGGCGGGCTCGAGCATCTGCAGCAGCGCTTGATCGACGGCATGCTCGCGAAAGGCTATAAACGCGAATTTGCCGAACAGATTTATCGCCAGATACTCGGTTTCGGCGAATACGGTTTTCCCGAATCGCACTCGGTCAGTTTCGCGCTGCTCGCGTATGTATCGGCGTGGCTCAAATGCCATGAGCCGGCGGCATTCCTCGCCGCATTGCTAAACAGTCAACCGATGGGGTTTTACGGTCCTTCCCAACTCGTGCAGGACGCGCGCCGCCACGGCGTCGAAGTGCGGCCGGTGGACGTCATGGTCAGCGCGTGGGAATGCACGCTTGAGTCGGCTGCGAATGGCGAACCGGCGGTGCGCCTGGGCTTCAGCCGCGTCACCGGTTTTGCGGAGAAAACCGCGACGCGGCTTACCCGCGCGCGCGCGCAACGCAGTTTCGGCTCTGTCGACGATCTCGCGCGGCGCGCGCAGCTCGATGCGCGCGACCTGAAATTGCTGGCTGCCGCCAATGCGCTTGCCGCGCTCGTCGGGCATAGACGTAACGCGCATTGGGCGGTCGCCGGCGTTGAGTCGACAACGGCTTTGCTTGAATCAGCACCCATTATTGAAACCATTCCGGCGCTTACGGCACCTGGCGAAGGCGAAAACCTCGTCATCGATTACGCGAGCACCGGACTGACATTGGGTCGCCACCCGCTGGCATTATTGCGTGACCATTTGAAGCGTCTGCGGCTTTCCACCGCGGCGGAGCTGCGCGAATTTCCGCACGGGCGTCTCGCGCGCGCGGCCGGCATCGTGACCGGCCGTCAGCGTCCGGGCACCGCTTCAGGCG
>JBDSSV010000036.1:0-4469 GCA_039928535.1 Burkholderiales bacterium | reverse complement strand
TTCAGGAATTCGAGACGCGATTTCAATTCGACGACGAGGTCGCGCGCAATTTCCGCTTCGCGCCCCGCCAGCGAGATGTCGCGGAACAGCGCCTCGACTTTGCCGACGGCAAGAGCTGTGATATCGGCGATCGACCGGTCGCGATAGCGCACTGCAAGCGCTTCGCGGTTAAGCCGTTTGCCATTGCATGACGGGCAGGTCTCGTCGACTTCCAGCCACTCGATCCACGAATCGAGCACGTGGTCTTCGGCGCCGGTCTTCGCGCGCTCGTCGTCCCAGCCGACGTCCGTCAGTTTCAAACCGGTGCCGTAGCAGTCGCCGCACCAGCCGTGCTTGGAGTTGAACGAGAACAGGCGCGGGTCAAGTTCCGGAAAGCTGCGGCCGCACGACGGACAGGCGCGCTTGACTGAAAAAACAGTGGCGCTCATAGGGCCGACCGTAGTGTCTTTGTCGTGCATGGCCTGCGCCAGCGCGTCGAGCGGCGCCAGCACGTGAATGACGCCTTTGCCGAGGTCGAGCGCGCGAGCGAGCTCGGCGCGCAGTTCGGCTTCATTGTCGGCGGCGACGCGCACGTCAGCGACCGGCAGCTCGATATTGTGCTCGTGGAAGCGATCGAGCCGCGGCCATTTGGCGGTGGGGATGAATTCGCCGTCGACGCGCAGATGGGTATAACCCTTGCCCGCCGCCCACTTTGCGAGATCGGTGTAATAGCCTTTGCGCGCAACGACCAGCGGCGCGAGCAGCCCGATGCGGCTGCCGCGGTAGTGTTTCAATATGCGCGCGGCGATGGCGTCGATGGACTGCGGCTCGATCGCTACATTGCAGTCGGGACAGTATTGCGTGCCGAGCTTCACGAACAGCAGGCGCAGGAAGTGGTAGATCTCGGTCAGCGTCGCAACCGTGCTCTTGCGTCCGCCGCGGCTGGTGCGCTGCTCGATGGCGACCGTCGGCGGGATGCCGAAGATGGCGTCGACGTCCGGTTTGGACGCCGGCTGCACGAACTGGCGCGCGTAAGCGTTGAGCGATTCCAGATAGCGGCGCTGGCCTTCGGCAAACACAATGTCGAACGCAAGCGTGCTCTTGCCGCTGCCGGAGACGCCGGTCACGACGGTGAATTGATTACGCGGGATCGCGACGTCAATGTTTTTGAGGTTGTGCTCGCGGGCGTTGTGGATGCGTATAAAGTTGTCGCGCGCGTCTGAAGCAACCCATCCCCTCCCTGACCCTCCCCTTGAAGAGGAGGGAATCTCGCGCCCAATATTCTCCTCCCCCTTCAAGGGGGAGGTTGGGAGGGGGATGGGGGTAGCAGCGAGAGCCGCTGCGTATTCGCGCAGCGCCTTGCCGGTATGCGAAGTCGCATGCTGCTTGATGTCCGCCGGCATCCCGGCGCAGACGAGCGCGCCGCCGGCGTCGCCGCCTTCGGGCCCGAGGTCGATGATCCAGTCGGCTGCGCCTATTACGTCGAGGTTGTGTTCTATCACCACCAGCGAATTGCCGGCGGCGATCAGCTGGCGGAAGGCGCGCAGCAGCTTGGCGACGTCGTCGAAATGCAGTCCGGTGGTCGGCTCGTCAAATAAGAACAGTGAGGCGTGAGGGGTGAGGCGTGAGGCGGATTTCGAGCGTTCGCTTGCTTGAGCGAGATGCCCTGCAAGCTTCAAACGCTGCGCTTCGCCGCCGGACAGCGTCGGTACCGGTTGCCCGAGACGCAGGTAGTCGAGGCCGACGTCGGACAGCGGCTTAAGCGCGATCTGCACTTCGTCGTGCGCGGCGAAGAACACGAGCGCTTCGTTGACTGTCAGCTCGAGCACGTCGGCAATCGATTTACGTTCCAGTGTGACTTCCAGCACTTCGGCCCGGAAGCGCTTGCCGTCGCAGTCGGGGCAGCGCAGGTAGACGTCGGACAGGAACTGCATTTCGACGTGCTCGAAGCCGTTACCGCCGCAGGTCGGACAGCGCCCGTTACCGGAATTGAAGCTGAACGTGCCACGCGTGTAACTGCGTTCTTTGGCGAGCGGCGACTGCGCGAACAACTCGCGGATGGCGTCGAACGCGCCGACGTAGCTCGCGGGATTCGAGCGCGTCGTGCGGCCGATGGCCGACTGGTCGACCATCACGATGTCGTCGATCAACTGATGCCCATGAATGGCGCGGTGCGCGCCCGGCGTCTCGGTCGGCTTGCCTTTGTGCTTCAGTAGCGCGGCGTACAACACGTCCTGCACCAGCGTCGACTTGCCCGAGCCCGACACGCCGGTCACGCACACCAGGCGGTTGAGCGGAATCGCCACGTCGAGGTGCTTGAGGTTGTGCTCGGCGGCGCCGAGAATTTCGATTTTCCCGCCGCGCTCGGCCGGCGGCGTCGGCCGTATGCCGGCATCCGCCCGGCGGCGGCCCGACAGATACTCGGCAGTCAACATATGCGTTTGCATCAGCCGCGCGGGCGTGTCGAAGCAGACGATCTCGCCGCCGCGCTCGCCGGGGCCGGGCCCCATGTCGAGTATGCGGTCGGCGGCGAACATGATCTGCGGCTCGTGCTCGACCACCACCAGCGAATTGCCGGCGTCGCGCAGCCGGTGCATGACGCCGATCACGCGCTCCATGTCGCGCGGATGCAGCCCGATCGAAGGCTCGTCGAGCACGAACAGCGTATTGACGAGCGACGTTCCCAGTGCGGTGGTCAGGTTGATGCGCTGCACTTCACCGCCCGACAGCGTGCGCGACTGGCGGTCCAGCGTGAGATAGCCGAGGCCAACCTGAGTCAGGTACGACAGGCGGGCGCGAATTTCCGTCAGCAGTAAATCGGTCGCTTCGTCGAGTGCGGCGGGCAAATGCAGGTTGTCGACGAGCGCACGCGTGCGGTCTATCGGCAGCAGCATGAGATCGTGCACAGTAAGCCCCGGCAGCGCGCGCAGGATTTCGTCGTCGTAGCGCATCGTGTTCGCGCGATAACGTTTGATCGGGGCGAGCACGCCGTCGGCGTCCGGCTTGCTGCCGAGCCGCCAGGCGAGCGCATCGGGCTTCAATCGCGCACCGCCGCAGGCTTCGCACGGCGTGTAGGCGCGGTACTTGGACAGCAGCACGCGGATGTGCATCTTGTAGGCCTTGGATTCGAGCCATTTGAAGAAGTGGCGCACGCCGTACCACGTGCCGGGCCACGACTTTTTCCAACTCACCCATTCAGGCTCGCCTTCGAGCACCCAGGCTTGCTGCTTTGCCGTCATGTCGCGCCACGGCGTGTCGAGCGGGATGCCGCGCTTCTTGGCGTACTTTTCGATGTCGTCTTGGCACTCGTGAAAGCTCGGCGTCTGCCACGGCCGCACCGCGCCGCCGCGCAGCGTTTTCGATTCGTCGGGTACGATCAGGCCGAAGTCGATGCCAATGACACGCCCGAAGCCGCGGCACTCTTCGCAGGCGCCGAGGGGCGAGTTGAACGAAAAAAGGCTCGGTGTCGGGTCCGTGTAATTGATGTCGCAGTCGGCGCAGTGCAAATCGCCGGAAAATTTCCAGACAACACTTCCCTCCCCTTCAAGGGGAGGGCTAGGGTGGGGATGGGTGTCGTGAGCGTGATCCCCCATCCCCCTCCCGTCCTCCCCCTTGAAGGGGGAGGTGGAGTCAGTCGCTGAAGCGACATAAACGTTGACCCGTCTCTGCCCAATGCGCAGCGCGGCTTCGAGGCCTTCAATTACGCGCACACGCTCGGCGCTGCCGAGGCGCAGCCGGTCCTGCACGACTTCTATGACGTCCTTCGCGTGCTTGTGCACGCGCGTATAGCCCTGCGCCGCCAGATGCTTTTTGACCTCTTCTTCCGAAAAATTCTTCGGCACGGCAACCGGAAATGTGATGACCAGGCGCGGATCGCCGGCGGCCTGCGCGCGCGCAGCAAGCTCCGCGTAGATGGTATCCGGGGTGTCGCGGCGTATCGAGCGCCCGCAGCCGCGGCAAAAAAGCTGCGCCGTGCGCGCGAACAAGAGCTTCAGGTGGTCGTTGAGTTCCGTCATCGTGCCGACGGTCGAGCGCGAGGTGCGCACCTGGTTGGTCTGGTCGATGGCGATCGCCGGCGGTATGCCGTGGATGGCGTCGACCTGCGGCTTGTCCATGCGATCGAGGAATTGCCGCGCGTACGGCGAAAACGTCTCGACGTAGCGGCGCTGGCCTTCTGCGTACAGCGTGTCGAACACGAGCGACGACTTGCCGGAGCCGGAGACGCCGGTGACGACAATGAGCTCGTTGAGCGGCAACGCCAGCGACAGGTTTTTCAGATTGTTCTGGCGCGCGCCGGAAATAGTGATGGCGTCGAAACTGATCGGCAGATTTTCGTTGGGCTTCATCGATGCTTGTAGAGAGTGGGTGACTCGAAACAGCGAGAGGGAATTTGCTGACAAGATTTCAGGCCGGATAGTTCACCTGAGGCCGTCAATTGTAACAAGTGTGTCAAGCCCCCTGCCGCGTGACGGGATAGCCAATTGCGCGCG
>JBDSSV010000035.1:0-4794 GCA_039928535.1 Burkholderiales bacterium | reverse complement strand
ATTCGACGCCGTTAATGCCCGACACGCCGAGTTCTTCGACACGCGTCAGCAGATGGTGCAGCCCATGGCCGAATTCGTGGAACAGCGTGATCACTTCGTCATGCGTGAAGAGCGCCGGGCGCTTTTTGCCGTCGACTTCGCCGACGGGTGCGGCAAAATTGCAATTGAGGTAGGCGACGGGCGTCTGAATGCCGCCGGCCGCGCGCCGCCGCGTGATTGCATCGTCCATCCACGCACCGCCGCGCTTCGAGGGCCGCGCGTACATGTCGAGATAGAACTGCCCGACCAATTTTTGCGCGCGGTCGCGGATGCTGAAAAAGCGCACGTCGGGATGCCACTTCGGCGCTTCGTCGGGTTGTATCGACACGCCGTATAAAGTCTCGACCACGCGGAACATGCCGGGCAGCACGGTCGTCTCGGGAAAGTATTGCTTCACTTCCTGGTCCGAAAACGCGTAGCGCGCGATGCGCAGCTTTTCCGACGCGTAGCCGATGTCCCAGGCCTGCAGATCGGCGAGCCGCAACTCATCGCGCGTAAATTGCCTGAGTTCCGCGAGGTCGCGCTCGGCGAACGGCTTCGCTTTGGCCGCGAGGTCAGCGAGAAACTGCAGCACTTGCTGCGGTGACTCCGCCATCTTGGGCTCGAGTGAGTAGTCGGCGAAACTCGCAAAGCCGAGCAGCTGCGCCAGCTCGCGTCGCAAGGCGACGATCTCATCGATGAGCTTCGTGTTGTCCCATTCCGGGTTGCCGAATTCGGCCGCGCGCGTTGCGTACGCGCGATACATGATTTCGCGCAGGCCGCGGTTGTCGGCGTACTGCAGGACCGGTAGGTACGAAGGCGCGTGCAGAGTGAATTTCCAGCCCGCTTTGCCTTCCGTCGCCGCCGCTTCGCGGGCAGTTTGCAGATCGTCCGCGGGCAGACCCGCCAACGCGGATTCGTCCTCGACGTAGTGCGCGAATGCATTGGTTGCATCGAGCAGATTGTCGGAAAATCGTGATGACAGCGCGGACAGCTTTTCGCGCACTTCGGTGTAGCGCTGCTTCTTGTCAGCCGCAAGTTCGGCGCCGCCGAGCCGGAAATCGCGCAGCTCGTGATCGATGACGGCGCGCTGGGCGCGGCCCAGACCCGCGTAGGCGGGGGATGCGGCGAGTTGCTTGTATTTCGCGAACAGCTGCGGGTTCTGCCCGAACTCGGTGTAAAACTGGGTCACTTTCGGCAGGTTTGCGTTATAGACTTCGCGCAGCTCCGGGCTGTTCATCACGGCGTTGAGATGGCCGACCTGACCCCACGCGCGATTGAGCTTTTCGGTCGCGTCGTACAGCGGCGCGACAAAATTGTCCCAGTCCGGTTTCCCGTCTGTCGCGGCGAGCCGTGCGATCACCGCGCGGCCGGCGGCCAGCAGTTCATCGACCGCCGGAGTAACGTAGTCCGGCTTAAACGCTGCGAAGCGCGGCAGCCCGGAGAAATCGAGTAATGGATTCATGAATGGATTGCCTGAAAGTGGGGATTAAATCGGGGACGTGATAACGGGTCGCCGTTAAAGCATCGGCGCCAGGGTTGGACGCTTTATTCGGCCCAAGGTTCGGACGGACTTTTTACGCGGCTTCGTATACGACCATACCTTCGACCAGCGTATAGCGCACCTTGCCCTTGATTTCGACGCCGGTATAAGGCGTGTTCTTGCCCTGGCTTTTCAACGCCGCGGGCTCGACTTTCCAGTAGCGCGCGGGGTCGAATACGCAGAGATCCGCGCTCGCGCCTTGCATGAGCTTGCCGGCATCGATGCCGAGCAGACGCGCCGGATCGGCGGTGATCCGCGCCAACCCCTGCACCAGCGGCAGCCGCGCTTCGTCTATCCATTTCAACGTGAGCGGCAGTAGTAGTTCGACCGCGGTGGCGCCGGTCTCGGCTTCGCCGAACGGCAGCTGCTTGGCGTCGACGTCGACCGGCGTATGGTCGGAGCACAGCGCATCGACCGTCCCGTCGGCGAGCGCAACGCGCAACGCGTCGCGGTCGCGCTGGCTGCGCAGTGGCGGCGTCAGATTGCAATTCGCGTCGAAATATCCGATGTCCATTTCCGACAGGTGCGCATGATGGATGGAGATGTCGCAGCTCACCTTGAGCTTCATCTGTTTGGCCTGGCGGATCATGTCGACGCCTTCGGCGCTCGACATCCGGCACAAGTGGACGCGTGCGCCGGTTTCGCGCGCGAGCAGCAGGATCGTCGATAGCGCGACGGTCTCCGCGCAGACGGGAATCGCCGCCAGGCCGAGCCGTGTCGCGACCTGCCCGTCGTGCGCAACGCCGCCGCGGGCGAGTCCCGCGTCCTGCGGCCGCAGCCACACCGGAAAATCAAACGTCGCCGCGTATTGCAATGCGCGCAGCATGAGTTGCGTATCGCTGAACGGCGCGTCCGCGTGCGAGAACGCCACGCAGCCCGCGTCGGTGAGCTCGGCCATTTCCGTCAGGTGCGTCCCTTTCAAGCCGAGCGTCAGCGCGCCGACCGGATAGACGTGCGCCTGATTCAGATTGCGCGCGCGAAACTTGAGCATTTCCACCAGTCCCGGCTCGTCGAGCGGCGGATCGGTGTCGGGCGGGCAGGCCAGGCTCGTGACCCCGCCAGCCGCCGCAGCCTGCATCTCCGAGTCGAGCGTCGCCATGTACTCGAAACCCGGCTCGCGCAGGCGCACCGCGAGATCGACCAGCCCGGGGCAGACTATGAGTCCGCTTGCGTCTATGGTGCGATTGGCGGTGAAGCCGGCGGGTGCTGCGCCCAGGGCCACGATCTTGCCTGCCGCGATGAATACATCCAGTTTCACGTCGGTGCCGCTTGCGGGGTCGATTACGCGGCCGTTTTTAAGGTGGATCTTCATATCAATGGTGAGTGACAAATGTTAAATGTTGAATGCCAGATCCCGCGGGTCGCTTGATTTTCAATTCAACGTTCATCATTCAGCATTCAAAATTAGTTTCCTGCCAGGATGCTCATGACGGCCATGCGGATCGCGATGCCGAACGTCACCTGCGGCAGGATCACCGACTGGCTGCCATCGGCAACGTCGGAATCGATTTCGACGCCGCGGTTCATCGGGCCCGGATGCAGCACGATCGCGTCCGGTTTGGCGAGTGCCAGTTTTTCGGCCGTCAATCCGTATTTCTTGAAAAATTCCTGCGGCGACGGCACGAACGAGCCCTGCATGCGCTCGTTCTGCAATCGCAGCATCATGACGACGTCGACGTCTTTGAGGCCCTTCGCCATATCGTGATAAACGTGCACGCCGAGATTGTCTACGTTCGTGGGCAGGAGCGTCTGCGGACCAATCACCCGCAGCTCCGGCACGCCCAGCGTCGTCAGCGCATGTATTTGCGAGCGCGCGACGCGCGAGTGCAGGATGTCGCCCACGATCGCCACGCGCAGCTTCGTGAAGTCCTGCTTGTAGTGGCGAATGGTAAACATGTCGAGCAGGCCCTGCGTCGGATGCGAGTGGCGGCCGTCGCCGGCATTGACGACGTGGATATCTTCACTGACATGACGCGCGATCAGGTGCGGCGCGCCGCTCTGGCTGTGGCGCACGATGAACATGTCGGCCTGCATCGCGGCGAGATTGGCGACGGTATCGAGCACCGACTCGCCCTTGGATTGCGATGAGACATTGATCGCCAGATTGATCACGTCCGCGGAGAGGCGCTTGGCGGCAATCTCGAAAGTCGTGCGCGTGCGCGTCGACGGCTCGAAAAAAAGGTTGAAAATTGCCTTGCCGCGCAAGAGCGGCACCTTCTTGACTTCGCGCTGGGTCACGCCGACAAACGACTGCGCGGTGTCGAGGATCTGGCGCAGTATATCGGCGGGCAGACCTTCGAGCGTCAGCAGGTGATGCAGCTCGCCGTTCTTGTTGAGCTGCGGATTGGTGTTCAGGAACATCGCGCCGTGGTCCTTATCGTCATTCTTTGCTCAGCGCGAGGCTCAGGCGGCCTTGTGCATCACGCTGCAGTTCGACGCTTTGCCCGGCGTCGATCACGGCGCCGGTAAATTGCGCGGCAATCGGCAGCTCGCGCCCGCCGCGGTCGACCAGCGACGCGAGCCGTATGCTCGCCGGCCGCCCGTAATCAAACAGCTCGTTCATGGCCGCGCGTATCGTGCGCCCGGTGTAGAGCACGTCATCGACGAGTATCAGATGGCGGCCTTCGACTTCGAACGGAATGTCGGACGGCGCGACCTGCCGCTTGAGGCCCTTGTGCTGGAAATCGTCGCGGTAAAACGATACATCGAGCGTGCCGCACGGCACCGTAAGATTCAACGCGGCATGCAGACGCTCCGCGAGCCAGGCGCCGCCGGTGACGATGCCGATCAGCCCGGTATCGGCCGCGACATGCGGCTGCATCTGCGCGATGAGCGCGGTGAGCAGCTGTTCGGCATCAGGCAGCGGCTTGGTCGTCATTGCTGCGCCTGCGCAGATTGGATTGCGAGAGTGCGTTCGTCCAGATACGCTTGAAGGATGTGCAATGCCGCGACCTGATCGATGACGGGCTTGCGTTTGTGGCTGGCGACGCCGGCTTCCGCCAGGCTCGTTGCCGCGGCAGCGGAGGTCAGCCGCTCGTCGACGAGTTTCACCGGCAGGTCGAAGCGGCCGCCGAGCTCGCGCGCGAACTTGCGCGCGAGCCGCGAAATTTCATGTTCGGTGCCGTCCGCATGGGCCGGGAGCCCTACCACCAGCAGCGCCGGTCGCCATTCGCGCACGAGTTCGGCAATCGCCGCATAGCGCGATTTTCTGTCCTCGGCATGTATCGTCGTCA
>JBDSSV010000034.1:0-10964 GCA_039928535.1 Burkholderiales bacterium | reverse complement strand
CTTATAAAAGCAGAATTTGTAGAATTAATCGTTATTTTTGTAGAAGCAAGTTAGCGTCTACTATTAAGGAAAGCGATGATGGGATGGTGGCCAAGGGCGGACTCGAACCACCGACACAAGGATTTTCAGTCCTCTGCTCTACCGACTGAGCTACTTGGCCACTTTTCAAACAACGTCAAACTGCAAAATCTGAATCTTAAATCCCTGCACAAGGATTTTAGTTCCGGCCGTTCGCTAAAGCGAACTTAACATGCCAACCGCGCATGTTAGCCTTCACTGAAACAAGCCGCTGATGCCTGCCTTGTTTTCAGTCCTCTGCTCTACCGACTGAGCTACTTGGCCACTTTTCGAACAACTTTAACTGCAGAACTGGCGCAACGATTTTTTTGTTTCGCCGCACGCGGGGCAGAGCGACAAACGGGCGCTATTTAACCGTTAATCCCCTTGACGCGTCAAGCGCGGGAATTGAATTTTACCTCAGGTAATGCGTCTCGCTCCGTCTAATCTGCATTGCGCCCTGAGCGCGGCGGTAGCATAAAAAAGAAGCCCCGCTTGCGCGGGGCTTTTTGTAGAGCGGGTTCCCGGGCGAACCCGGGGGGCCAAGCAACTTGCGCTTGCGCGCTCGTTACATGTCCATTCCGCCCATGCCACCCATGCCGCCGCCGCCATGTCCGTGGCCAGCGTGACCGCCTTCGTCTTTCGGCGATTCAGCGACCATTGCATCGGTGGTGAGGATCAGGGCTGCAACCGAAGCCGCATTCTGCAGTGCGCAGCGCGTAACTTTGGTCGGATCGAGCACGCCCATTTCAACCATGTCGCCATACTGGCCAGTCGCGGCGTTGTAGCCGAAATTGCCTTTGCCTTCGACGACCTTGTTGATGACAACCGACGGTTCATCACCGGCGTTATAAGCGATCATGCGTGCCGGCTCTTCGAGCGCGCGCAACACGATCTTGATGCCGGCGTCCTGGTCGTGGTTGTCGCCTTTCAGCTTGGCCAGGCCCGAACGCGCACGGATCAGAGCAACGCCGCCGCCCGCCACAATGCCTTCTTCGACAGCGGCACGGGTTGCATGCAATGCGTCTTCAACGCGTGCTTTCTTCTCTTTCATTTCGACTTCGGTTGCAGCGCCGACTTTAATCAACGCCACGCCGCCAGCCAGTTTGGCCACGCGTTCCTGGAGCTTCTCTTTGTCGTAGTCGCTGGTCGCTTCGTCGATTTGCTTGCGGATGTTCTTGACACGGCCTTCAATGCCTTTGGCATCGCCGGCGCCGTCGATGATCGTGGTTTCTTCCTTGCCGATCTCGATGCGTTTGGCCTGGCCCAGATCGGTCAGCGTCGCTTTTTCGAGCGAGAGGCCGACTTCTTCGGCAATCACGGTGCCGCCGGTCAGAATGGCGATATCTTCGAGCATCGCTTTGCGGCGATCACCGAAGCCCGGGGCTTTTACGCCGCAGGTCTTGAGAATGCCGCGGATGTTGTTGACGACCAGGGTCGCCAGTGCTTCGCCGTCGATGTCTTCGGCGATGATCAAGAGCGGCTTGCCGGCTTTGGCGACTTGCTCGAGTACGGGCAGGAGGTCGCGGATATTCGAAATCTTTTTGTCGTAGAGCAGGACATAGGGATTTTCGAGCAGCGACATTTGCTTGTCGGCGTTGTTGATGAAGTACGGCGACAGGTAACCGCGGTCGAACTGCATACCTTCGACGACTTCGAGTTCGTTCTGCAGTCCCGAACCGTCTTCAACGGTGATGACGCCTTCTTTGCCGACTTTTTCCATCGCTTCGGCAATGATGTCGCCGATGTTGGAGTCCGCATTGGCTGAGATCGCGCCGACTTGCGCGATTTCTTTGCTGGTGGTGCAGGGCTTCGACAGCTTCTTCAGCTCTTCGACCACCGACGTGACCGCTTTGTCGATACCGCGCTTCAGATCCATCGGGTTCATGCCGGCGGCAACGAACTTCATGCCTTCCTGCACGATCGATTGCGCGAGCACAGTCGCGGTGGTGGTGCCGTCGCCGGCGATGTCGGAAGTTTTGCTGGCTACTTCTTTCACCATCTGCGCGCCCATGTTTTCGAACTTGTCTTTCAGTTCGATTTCTTTCGCGACCGACACACCGTCTTTGGTGATGGTCGGGGCGCCGAACGAGCGCTCGAGCACGACGTTACGGCCTTTCGGGCCGAGAGTCACTTTGACCGCGTCGGCAAGGACATTGACACCCGCGACGATCTTGGCGCGGGCTGAATCATGAAATTTGACGTCTTTTGAAGCCATGTTGAATTCTCCTGTTTTGCTTAAACTGTTTACTCGATGACGCCCATGATGTCTTCTTCACGCATCACGAGCAGTTCTTCGCCTTCGACCTTGACGGTCTGGCCGGAATATTTGCCGAAGAGAACACGGTCGCCGACCTTCAGGTCCAGCGCGCGCACTTTGCCGTCTTCGAGCACTTTGCCCTTGCCGATGGCTTTCACTTCGCCTTGATCGGGTTTTTCAGCGGCGGTGTCGGGGATAACGATACCGGAGGCGGTCTTGCGCTCTTCTTCCAGCCGCTTGACGATCAGGCGGTCATGCAAAGGACGAATCTTCATAAATACTCCTCTTTAAATCCGTGAAATGAACTGCGGGAAATTATTAGCACTCGAGTTGAGTGAGTGCTAATAATAGGGGTTTAGCGATAGTTTTTCAAGCGCCGGCGCTAGAAAAGCGCGGGCAAATCGTCACTAACGGCGCGGGGATGGCGCCAATTAAGGCTAAAAATCATTAGCTTAAGGATGGAGGACCGGGGCACTACAATTAATGCTAGTGGGCACCCGCCAACGGATTCATCGCTGGGACGCCAAACCGGTATACGGTTTTGCGGCGGCCATCACAAGTTGGCGGGATCGGCCGCAGCGGGCAGGGCAGGCGGCGGCGGCCTTGTCCGACCAGTGTCGCGTCGTCAGCATAGTCGCTCCAGATACCGCCACAGACCGGGCGAAATAACCACATCAGGTAGCCGCGCCGCGCGGCGACTTCGACCAGTTCGTCGGCATCGGGCGCATCGGCCACCACGGCGTTATTGCCGTTAATGCCGAACGGGAACGAGCCGAAGGCTTGCAGGCATTCGAGTGCTTCGCTCGACTCCGCGCCGGGCCGCATGCAGCCCGGACGTTCAGCGCGCTGCACGTCCCACGCGCCGAGTTCCCATGCCGCATCCATCGCGGCGCGGTCGACGGCGACGAGATCTTTCCATCGCTCGTTCAACTGGAGTGCGGAACTGGGCACCGGTGTGTATGACACGACCTCGGCGGTTTCGATGTCGGCGAGTTTTTCTTTGATGAATCCGTGCCAGTGCAACGTGAGAATTATCGGCGTGTCGGGGCACGGCACTGCAGCGAGCGTGATTGCAAACAGCGGGAGGCCGGTTGAAGCGACCTGGTCTTCGATGCGATCGAGTAACTCCATGGCGAGCTTACCTCCACAAGGATGCTACACTCACAACCGAGCAAGTTTGATGCCACTAATTTAGATACAACAACGTCCGCGCCGGCGTATGCGTTGACCGCCAGACGCCAGACTGTGTAAATGTCTATGGCATCAGCATTGAGTCTTGAGTCTTGAGTTCAGTCTCGTCGCGAGGAAGATGCGCTCTCCTTTCCAAGTCGGTCATAGATACGCCTGACATTTTGCATGAGTTGCAATTTTTGTACAAACGCGTTGCAATTCTGCCGCCGTAATCTATCGCTGCATGACTGTTAGCACTCGCAACCACTCATTGCTAACACGCAGCGCCGCCGCGGTCTGGCATCCGTGCACGCAAATGAAGCAGCATGAATCGCTGCCGCTCGTGCCGCTGGCGCGCGGCGAAGGCGTGTGGCTATATGACTTCGAGGGCCGGCGTTACCTGGACGCCGTCAGCTCGTGGTGGGTCAATCTGTTCGGGCACGCGAATCCGCACATCAATGCTGCTCTCATCGAACAGCTGGGCAAGCTAGAACACGCGATGCTGGCCGGCTTTACGCACGAGCCCGTCGTTGAACTGTCGGAGCAATTGAGCGCACTGACTGGCGGCAAGCTAGGCCACTGCTTTTATGGCAGCGATGGTGCATCGGCAGTCGAGATTGCACTGAAAATGAGCTTTCATTACTGGCATAACAGCGGCAAACCACACAAGTCCGGCTTCGTGAGCCTCGCCAACAGCTATCACGGCGAAACGCTGGGTGCCTTGTCGGTGACCGACGTGGCCTTGTTCAAAGACATCTACGCGCCGCTGCTGCGGCACAGCGCACAGGTAATGAGTCCCGATTGGCGGCTCGCGAACAAGGATGAAACTCCCCGCGCTTATGGCGAACGCTGCGCCGGCGAGCTTGGCCGTTTTCTTGATCAGCACCATGCCGAGACCGCGGCCTTGATCGTGGAACCTCTGGTGCAGGGCGCGACCGGCATGGCGATGTACGACGCCGAATACCTGCGCTGCGCGCGCGCGTTGTGCGATCGCTACGGCGTCCATCTGATCGCGGACGAGATAATGACGGGCTGCGGCCGCACCGGAACTTTTTTTGCACATGAGCAGGCAAATATCACGCCGGACTTCCTGTGCGTCTCCAAGGGCATAACCGGCGGCTACCTGCCGTTGTCCGTGGTGCTGACGACGCACCCGGTGTATGCAGCGTTTTACGACGATAGTATTGCCCATGGTTTTTTGCACTCGCACTCGTATACAGGCAATGCTCTGGCCTGCCGCGCCGCGCTCGCCACGCTCGCTATATTCAAACGCGACGAAGTGATCGCGCGCAATCGGGAGAAAGCCGCATACATGACCCACGCGGCGCAGAATCTGGCACGCCACGCGCGGGTCAGGAATTTTCGTACGACCGGTATGATCTGGGCGTTTGAAGTCGAAACTGCGGACACCGGGTTCGCGCGCCGGTTTTACGCGGCCGCGCTCGAACGCGAATTGTTGCTGCGGCCGATCGGCAATACCGTTTACTTCATGCCGCCGTACGTAATTGGCGAAACAGAAATGACCATGCTGGTCGACCGCACACTGGAAATCGTCGATGCACTCGCGGACTAGCGCCCTGCTGCGCATGCTGTCGGCGTGGTGCTGGTGCTTAGCACTGCCGGCGCCCGCGCAGGATGCACTTACGCGTCTGCCGCCGCCGGTCGCGCAGGCGCTCGCCGCCGCCGGCATTCCCGAGAGCAGCGCGGGATTTTTCGTGCAGGACACGCAGGCCGCGCGGCCGCTGCTTGCTGTCGGTGATGACCGCGCGCTGAATCCGGCATCGACCATCAAGCTCCTGACGACTTTCGCCGCCCTCGACCTGCTGGGCCCGGCTTATCAGTGGACGACCGAGGTGTATACGGACGGCGCATGGCGCGGCGACACGCTCGACGGCAATCTGATATTCAAGGGGTCCGGCGATCCGCGCCTGACGCTCGAGAATTTCTGGCTGATGCTGCGCAATCTGCGCGCGCGCGGCGTGCGCGAAATCCGCGGCGACCTCTTGCTCGACCGCGGCTATTTCCTGCGCCAGGAAAACGACCCCGCGGGCTTTGATAACGAACCGACGCGGCCGTACAACACGCCGCCCGACGCAATGCTGGTGAACTTCAAGGCGCTGCGTCTGCAATTCCTGCCGGATGCGGAGCGGCGCGGGCTCAAGATCGTCGCGGAGCCGGCGCTGCCCCAGGTGCAGATACTGAACAACGTCATTCTGGACAATGAGCCTTGCGACGACTGGGTGAGCCGTCTCAAGCTCACGGCGACCGGCGATGCCGCAAGCGCGCGGCTACTGTTCGCGGGCAATTATTCCATCGCGTGCGGCGAGAAGGAGCGCAACTATAGCGTGCTGGGCCATCCCCAATATGCGCATGGTTTGTTCACCCTGCTGTGGCGCGAGCTCGGCGGCACGTTCGCCGGCGGCGTCCGCGACGGCGAAACCCCCGCCGGCGCGCGGCTGCTGCTCGCTTACCAGACGCAATCGCTGGCCGAAATCGTGCGCGACATCAACAAGTACAGCAACAACGTCATGGCACGGCAGCTCTATCTCGCGCTGGGCGCGCTCACGCTGGGCCCGCCCGCTTCGGCCGAGAAAAGCGCACGCTCGATCCGGCAGTGGCTGACTGCGCGACGCCTGGCCTTTCCAGAGCTGACGCTGGAAAACGGCTCGGGCTTATCGCGCATAGAACGCATCAGCGCAAAAAGTTTGGGGCAGTTGTTGTTGACCGCTCAGCACACATCGGTGCTGCCGGAGTTTGCTGCCTCGCTGCCGCTGGTGGCGGTCGACGGCACTATGAAGAAACGGCTCGCGGGCGCCGACATTGCAGGCCAGGCGCATATCAAGACCGGGTCGCTGTCCGGCGTACGGGCGATAGCCGGCTATGTGCTCGATGCGAAGGGCCGCACGATAGTTGTTGTGTGCATCCTCAACCATGCGCGCGCACAAGGTGCGTCCGGCATACAGGATGCCTTGCTCAAGTGGGTTCACGCGCGGTAAATGGCGATTTTGCGTATGGAGGATAGCGGCAAGCAGTAAATTTTATCTTTTATAATTAATTGCTTATATCGTTTTGTTGTCAAAATACAACAGATATATGCAATTTCTCCCTAAAATAAAGGTGTTTATGTCGACAAGTTAAAGTCTTTTCTTTAAGCTGGCCTCAACGTATTAACACATTAGGGTTTTTGCGGCTGATATCCGCCTCTTCAACCCCTGAAATTCAGGAGCCAGGCCATGCTTAAGAGATTGTCGCTGTCGATCATGTTTTTTGCCGCCTCCACCGGAATCGCGAGCGCTGCGCCCGCCGCGGCTGAATTTACGAATTTTTACGGCGTGCTGAGCGTGGGGCGCGCCAAAAACAGCGTGCAAGCCATTGCCGTCGACAATTACGATCTCGCCAACGGCTTTGCCACTTCGACTACCTCCGCGAGCAGCGCCAGTAATGTCGGCAAGATCCAGCTTGGTTACGCGTTCGGTAAGACGTTCGCGCTCGAAGGCGGCTATAACTATATGGGCAAAGCCACTTTTAATACCAATACCAACCTGGGCTCTTTCAATGGCAACCGGGAAACTTCGTTGTTCAACCTCGACATGGTTGGAAAGATCCCGCTGAATGATCGTTTTTCGGTGCTTGGCAGGGTGGGCGGGTACTACTGGAAAACCGAGAGTCAATTACCCAATGCCGCCACGCGGAGCACCACAAAGATCGGCGAGAACGGCTTCGACATAAAATTCGGCGCCGGCGTGCAGTACGAATTCACCGACAGATTCGGCATGCGCGCTGAATACGAACGCTTCAATGGCATCGGGAAATCGACGTCGACCGGTGACAGCAAGGTCAATCAGATAACAGTTGGCGCAGTACTAAAGTTCTAACTAAAAAGCTGCGCCAAAATTTCATAGCCGGGTAGCTCCCGGCTATTTTTTTTCCAGATTGAGTTCGTTCCATAACGCATCTATGCGGCGGCGCGTCGCCTCGTCCATGGCAATCGGCGTTCCCCACTGCCGTCCGGTCTCGCCCGCCCATTTGTTGGTGGCATCGATGCCCATTTTGGAACCCAGACCGGCCACGGGACTCGCAAAATCCAGATAAGCGATCGGCGTGTTGTCGGCAATCAGCGTGTCGCGCTGCGGGTCGACGCGCGTCGTCAGTGCCCAGATCACTTCCTTCCAGTCGCGCACGTTCACGTCGTCGTCGGTCACGATGATGAACTTGGTGTACATGAACTGGCGCAGGAAACTCCACACGCCGAACATCACGCGCTTGGCGTGCCCCGGATACTGTTTTTTCATGCTGACGACCGCCAGCCGGTACGAGCAGCCTTCGGGCGGCAGATAAAAATCGACGATTTCGGGAAATTGTTTCTGCAGCAGCGGCACGAAGATTTCATTGAGCGCCATGCCGAGCACCGCCGGCTCGTCGGGCGGCTTGCCGGTATAGGTGCTGTGATAAATCGGCGCGCGCCGCGACGTAATACGCTCGATCGTGAAGACCGGGAAATGCTCGCGCTCGTTGTAGTAGCCGGTGTGATCGCCGAACGGCCCCTCGAGCGCGGTTTCGTTCGGGTGTATATAGCCCTCGAGCACGATCTCCGCGCTGGCCGGCACCTGCAGGTCGTGCGTCAAGCACTTGACGATTTCCGTCCTGGCACCGCGCAGCAGGCCGGCGAATTGATATTCGGAAAGGCTATCGGGCACCGGCGTCACGGCGCCCAGCATGGTCGCCGGATCGGCGCCCAATGCGACGGCGAGCGGAAACGGTTCGCGCGGATGGGCGAGGCAGTGGTCGCGATAATCGAGCGCGCCGCCGCGTGCGCTTAGCCAGCGCATGATGACTTTGTTCGGCGCAATGACCTGCTGCCGGTAAATACCGAGGTTCTGGCGCTGTTTCTGCGGCCCGCGCGTGACGACCAGCCCCCACGTTATCAACGGCGCGACGTCGCCGGGCCAGCAAGTCTGGATCGGCACGCGGCCCAAGTCGACATCGGCACCTTCCCACACCACTTCCTGGCAGGGCGCGCCGGAAACTACCGCGGGCGCCATGGTGAACACCTGTTTCAGCAACGGCAGCTTGTCCCAGGCATCGCGCCAGCCGCTGGGCGGCGCGGGTTCCTTCAACGCCGCGAGCAGGCGCCCGGTCTCGCGCAACGCGCCGACATTGTCCTGGCCCATGCCAAGGGCGACGCGCAACGGCGTGCCGAAGAGATTGCCCAGCACCGGTATCGCGTAGCCTTTCGGCTTCTCGAACAATAAAGCGGGCCCGCCCGTCTTGAGCACGCGGTCGCAGATTTCGGTCATTTCCAGCCGCGGATCGACCTCGACGGCAATGCGTTTTAGTTCGCCGCGCTGCTCGAGTTGCGCGATGAAATCCCTGAGATCGCGGTATTTCATTTCCGGTCAACGCGGCCTGGTCACGCCCGGAACAACGGGATGCGCAGGAAAAATTCAATCACGATGCCCGCCCAGATTACCGCGCCCACCAGGTTATTCAGCCTGAAGGCTTTAAAGCAGTTTTCGCGACGGCGGTCTCGTATCAACAGATATTGGAAAGCCGCGATGAACCCCGCCAGCACCAATCCTGAAAAATAAAAAATTCCGCAGCGGGCCGCATAACCGACATATGCCATGCACAGCAGAAACAGCGCGTGACACGTCATCACAGCCAAAACGTCGAAGCGACCGAATAGTATCGCGGAGGATTTAAGACCCAGCTTGATGTCGTCGTCGCGGTCGACCATTGCGTACTCCGTATCGTACGCGACCGCCCAGAATACGTTGGCCAGTACGAGTATCCACGCCAGCGGTACGACGTGGTTCTGATGCGCCGCAAACGCCATCGGAATGCCGAAGCCGAAGGCGATGCCGAGCCATGCCTGCGGCAGCCAAAACACGCGCTTCAGGAACGGATAAATCACCGCCAGCACGAGCGCAATCATCGACAATTTGATGGTCAGCCAGTTCAACTGCAGAACCAGCACAAAAGAAAGCAGGGCCAGCACCCCTGCCAGCAGCAATGCTTCGCGCGTGGAAATCCGGCGCGCGGCCAGTGGCCGGTCCCTGGTGCGCTCGACATGGCGGTCGAATTCACGATCCGCATAATCATTGATGACGCAGCCGGCCGAACGCATCAGCACCACGCCTATGACGAAAATGACGACAACGAACGGATTCGGCGAACCGAGCGACGACAACCACAGCCCCCATAAAGTCGGCCACAGCAGCAAAAGTATCCCGATCGGCTTGTCGAGCCGCATCAGCTTTTCGTAAATATCGAGCCGCTCTTTGAGCCTCATGGCGCCAGCGTAAGAATAGGAGGGAGAAACACTTCGGTAACGAGCAGCGGCGCGCCGCCCAGCACGAATACCGACCGGCGCGCCCATAGCAGCGCGGGCGCATGGTCGAGCAGACCGCTGGCGCGCCGGTGCAATGCGTGCCGCCGGTTAAGCTGGCAAAAGCGCAGCGGGTACCGCGTGATGCGCGGGTCCGCGAACAGCGCCGCGCCGAGCGGGCGCACGCCCAGCCCGGACAACATGCGCCACGCGCCTTTTAACGCGTGCGGAGCAACGATCGAATGCGCAAACACGAGCGGCTGCGTTCCGCAGTTGAGGCTGACCTCGCGTTCTACGCACTGCTCGCCAGCACGCAGACTGATCACCGTGCGTTCATCATGACTCACTCTCGCAATTCGTTGCGACAGCATGTCGAGACGAAAATTCTTGCACCGTAACTGAATGCGCCGCGTGAGAGAGCCACGGTCGAGCAGCCACCGCCGCAGGCGAAAGTCGCTGCAGGCGGGAAGCGGTTGCCACAGGGTATCAAGTGTTTGCATGCAGGCAAGGGTTTATGCCGCCATTATCGCCTACCTGCGGCGTTAATTGATTGTCATGCTTTCGGCGCCGCCGGCTAGACGCGCAGGTATTGCTGCTTGCCGCCTAACCAGCGTTGCAGATGCCGCTCGGCGGCTGCGGGCTCTTCACGCAGAAGATCGTGCGCCACGCGGCGCGCCGCCTCCAGCAGATCCAGATCGGCATCCACGTCTGCAAACCTGAGCATGGGCACGCCGCTCTGCCGCGCGCCGAGCAGTTCGCCGGGGCCGCGCACGCGCAGATCGTGGCGCGCAATTTCGAACCCGTCCGTGCTCTCGAAAATGATTTTGAGCCGCTCGCGCGCGAGCTGCGATAGCGGCTGCTGATAGAGCAGGATGCAGGTGCTGGCCGCGGCGCCGCGGCCGACCCGGCCGCGCAACTGATGCAGCTGCGCGAGCCCCATGCGCTCCGCATTCTCGATGACCATCAGCGTCGCATTCGCCACGTCGACGCCGACTTCGATGACCGTAGTGGCAACCAGCAGCTGTAGCGCGCCGCCGGTGAACGCCTGCATTACCGCCACTTTTTCGGTCGCGGTGAGCCGGCCATGCACGAGTCCCACCTTGAGTTCCGGAAACGTCGCTTGCAGCTGCGCATGGGTGTCGAGCGCGG
>JBDSSV010000033.1:0-5850 GCA_039928535.1 Burkholderiales bacterium | reverse complement strand
CGAACTTGCCGCGGTCCGCAAGCCACGCTTTGCGTTTTCCCTTCAGCGCTTTCGATGCCGCGCCTTTCCCGCCTTCGACCTTGAGCGCAGCGCGTCCGATCGGCGCAGTCAGCGCCACACGGATATTGATGACCTCCATGTCACCGGCCGGCGGCACCTGCTGAAAAATCCGCTTGTACTCGGCAAGGAAGGCGGCCTTTATGCCTGCCAGCGATTTTTGCGTATACGGTCCGCCTGGCAGCGTCGTCATCAGCTCGAAGCCCTGCCCCACGAAACGCAGGTCGGCAGCCCGCTCAACGGTCACCTTGCTTTTGCCGATCAGGGTTTCCGCGATTACTTTTTGCGCTTCCCGTTCGATGACGTGGAACGCGCGCTCGAAAGCCGCCCAGTCCAGCTCGCTCAATTTACGCGCGAGAGTCGCCACGCGGTCAACGCGAGCCGGCGCCATCAAAAGTCCCAGCGCCGATGCCACGCCCGCGCTTGGCGGACAGATGACTTTAGAAATGCCTAACCGCTTGGCCACTTCGCAGGCATGCAGGGGCCCGCCGCCGCCGGTCGCCAGCAGGGCGAACTGGCTCGCATGGTGGCCGCGCTCGGCCACGTGCACACGCGCCGCTGCCGCCATGTTCTCGTTGACCACGGAGTGGATGCCCCACGCCAGCTCCGCCACGGTCAGCTTGGATTTTTCCGCCAGCGGCTTGATCGCTGCCTCGGCTTTCGCCCGGTCTATCGCGACAGTCCCACCCGCAAACGTCGACGGATCGAGGAATCCCAGCACCAAATTCGCGTCTGTCACGGTCGGATGCACGCCGCCGCGACCGTAACACGCCGGGCCAGGCATCGCGCCTGCGCTGCGCGGCCCGACCTTCAGCAGACCCAGCGCGTCGATGTCGGCAATGGAACCGCCACCGGCGCCAATTTCGATCAGCTCGATAGTGGAAATATTGATCGGCAACCCACTGCCTTCGGCGAAGCGCTTGGCGCGGCTTGCCTCGAACTGATAGGCAATCAGCGGCTCGCCGTCTTCCACCATCGCCAGCTTGGCCGTCGTGCCGCCCATGTCGAACGCGAGCACATCGTCGATTTTTGAGCGTTTGCCGAACAAAGCCCCGGCAAGAGCGCCCGCCGCGGGGCCTGATTCAAGCAGTTGCACCGGTACGCGCTTGGCTTCGGCGATATGGGTAAGCCCGCCGTTGGACAACATCATGAACAGCGGCGCCTTGATACCAAGCTTGGCGATTTCGCTGGCCAGGAGATCAAGGTAACTCTCAGCGAGCGGCTTGATATAGGCATTGACGACGGTCGTCGACGTGCGTTCGTACTCGCGGATCTGCGGCGAGACATCGGACGACAGCGATACCGGCAATTGCGGAAACTCTGCTTTGACAAGCTTGCCGGCGCGCTGCTCGTGGAGCGGATTTGCGTACGCGTGCAGAAAAGCGATCGCCAGCGATTGCACGCCGCTATCGACGAGGCTGTGCACTCGTTCGATCAAAGCTGTTTCATCGAGCGCGAGCTCGACCTTGCCGTCGGGCCCCATGCGCTCGGGGACTTCAAGCCGCTGGCGCCGCGGCACCAGGGGTACCGGCAACTCGATGAACAAGTCGTAGAGCTCGTACTTGTGTTCGCGCCGCATTTCCAGCGTGTCACGAAAGCCCGCGGTCGTGATGAGCCCGGTCGGCGCGCCTTTGCGCTCGATCAGCGCGTTGGTGAAAAGCGTCGTCGCGTGCACCATCCGCGTCACGTCACGGTAAGCGAGGCGCTCGGCCTCGAACAATCGCTTGATGCCGGAGACGACGCCGCGGTAGGGCGCCTCGGGAGTGGTGAGCTCTTTGTGGCTGTACGACACTGCACCGCTCTGGTCGTAAACCACGATGTCGGTGAAAGTGCCGCCGATGTCCAAACCTAATGCATATTCCGCCATGAATTCGTTCCAGTCGTGTGGGGTATTAGTGCTTGCGCACCGGGCTATTCGGTAAGAACTTCCAGCGTCAGGTCACATAACCTTCGCTGCGGTCTTCTTCCACGCGCCCTTTGTCGCGCTTGTCCGGCCTGCCGTAACCGCCGCCTGCCGGCGTACGTATCAATACCGTGCCGCCCTGCTCGATGTAATGCTGCGACTTGGGATTGACCGGCTTGCCGTCGATGATAAGTTCGCCGCAGGCGCCTGCTGCGCCGCCTGCAATACCCACCGGTGCGGTTTCGGGACGCGTGCGCTCGGCGAGAAACGCCACCGTCACCGGTCCCGGCGCGCGGCTTTCGAACAACACTTCCTGGCCGTTGCCGCCGCGGAATTCGCCATTGCCACCGCTGTCGGTGCGGAAACGCCGGTAATGCACTTTGAGCGGCACCAGTTGTTCGATCATTTCGACCGGCGTCGACGACACGTTGCTCGGCCACGACAGCACATGCGCGCCGTCCCGCCCGTGCGCAGCCCCGTAGCCGCCATTGGTAAAGAACATATTGGCAAACGGCGAACCGTCCGCGCGATGACCCGTGGCGTTGATGCACCACAGCGGCGAACCAACGGTCGCCACCACCCGTTTCGGCAACGCCTGCGACAGCGCCTGGATAACCATCATCGGAAAAAAGTGCCCGATCAACGCGCGCGCCCCGCCCGCGGCCGGCGGTTTCGAATTCGCGATGGAACCATAAGGCGCCTTGATCTTGATGGGCCGCAGCACGCCTTCGTTGTTGGGAATATGCGGCGCCAGTACCGCTTTCACGCCGAATGAAGTGTACGCAATCGTATACGCCATGCAGACGTTGATCGCGCGCATGACCTGTGGCGCGGTACCCTCGAAATCGATTTCGATGGAATCGTCTTTGACCGTGAGTTCCATCTCGAGCTTGATCGGCTCGGCGATGCCGTCGGACAGCGCGGTCTGCCGGTACACGCCGTTCGGCACCTTGCGGATCGCGGCGCGCATCGCCTTCTCCGAGCGCGCGTGGATTTCATGACCGAGCGCGGCAAGCGACTTCAGCTTGTGCTCCTTCAGAAGCGCCATCACGCGATGCTCCATCAGCGTCAACGCAGTGAACTGCGCGTAAAGGTCGCCCATCACCTGGTCGGGTACGCGCACGTTCTTGCGAATGATGAGTTCCAGCACGGAGTCGATTTTCCCGCCCCGCATCGCTTTCATGATCGGAATCTGCAGGCCTTCCTCATACACGTCGCGCGCATCGGGTGAGCGTATGCGGCCGCCGATGTCGGGCGAGTGCGCGACCGAGCCGGCGAAGCCGACCAGCTTGCGGTTGTGAAAGATCGGTTTCGCGACCGTGATGTCAGGCAGATGCCCGGTGCCGAGCCAGATGTCGTTGGTGATCAGGATGTCCCCGGGCTCGAGGTCCTGCGGCGGATACTCCTTGAGAAAATGCACGATGGTGCGCGGCACCGTGCCGATGAACGAAGGGATGCTGTCGGTCGCCTGCGCCAGCGACAGCCCGTGCTCATCGGTCAGCACGCATGCGAAGTCGTTAGACTCGCGCACCACCGTCGAAAACGATGTCCGCACCAGCGCCGCCGCGGCTTCGTCGGTAATCGAGATGAGGCGCGTCCACAGCATTTCGAGCGTGACCGCATTGAATTTCGTTGTTGGCATTTGAATCTCCTGTCAGTTACGCGCGCGTCAGTCGGCGCGGATGCCGGCTTGCTTGATTACGCGTGTCCACTTTTCGGTTTCCGCCGCGTTGCGCTTGACCGCCGCCTCGGGCGAGCCGCCGAGCGGCGTGATGCCGAGCTCGGTCCAGCGCGGCGCAAGTTCAGGCAGCTTGAGCACGGTGTCGAGTTCCGCATTGAGTTTGGCCACGATATCGTGCGGCACCTTCGACGACACCGAAATCGTGTAATACGGCACTGCTTCGTAGCCGGGGACGCCGGCGTCGGCGATCGCCGGCACGTCGGGCAGCGTCGGCGCGCGCTGGCGGCTCGTCACGCCGAGCGCGCGTATCTTGCCGGCTTTGATGAAAGGCAGCGCGGTCGGCACGTTTTCAAACATGAGCTGAATCTGGCCGCCGATCAGGTCGGTCATCGCCGGGCCGCTTCCCTTGTACGGGATATGCGTGAGGTTCACCTTGGCGACCGCCTTGAACAGTTCGGCGGCGATATGCGTTGCGGACCCTCCCCCCGCCGACCCGTAATTGAGCTCGCCCGGCCGCGCCTTCGCCAGCGCCACGAATTCCTTCACCGTGCGCGTCGGCAGCGACGGGTGCACGACCAGCACGCCCTGGATTTCGGCGAGCAGGATCACTGGCTGCAAATCCTTTGCCGGGTCGTAAGCGAGTTTTGAATACATGGCGTACGCGGCATTGTGGGTGGTGGTGCCGAACATGATCGTGTAGCCGTCCGCAGGCGCTTTGAGCATCAATTCGGCGCCGATGTGCCCGGCCGACCCGCCGCGGTTGTCGACGACGACCTGCTGGTTGTGCGGCACCCCCAGCTTTTGCGCAATGATGCGGCTTATCAGGTCGGCCACCCCGCCCGGCGCATAGGGGACGATCAGGCGGATCGGCTTGGATGGATACGGTTGCGCAAACGCGATGCCACTGAGCGCGAGCAATGCAACTGACAGCGAGACCAGTTTCGTCGATATGACTTTCATCTTGATCCCGAAGTTGTAAAAAATAAATTCAAAAGCCTTGGCCACAGAGTTCACAGAGAGCACAGAGCAAGGAAAACCCTGCTGCTTGAGGTGTGAAATCCTCTGTGTTCTCTGTGTTCTTTGTGGCTACGATGTGGATTTAGTCCCCGCGAATTCCCGCCGCCTTGATGACCTTGTTCCACTTCTCGCGCTCCGACACGAAGAATTTCTCCGCGTCGGCCGGCGAGCCGCCAAGCGGCACGACGCCCATGTCGACCCAGCGCTGCTGCATTTCCGGTGCCTTCAGAAATGCGTTCATGTCGGCATTGAGCTTGCGGATGATGTCGGCCGGCACTTTCGCGGGCGCCGCTATCGTGAACCACGCCGTCGCCTCGAAGCCGGGCACGCCCGATTCGGCAACTGTGGGGACTTCGGGCATGCTCGGACTGCGCTGCCTGCTCGTCATGCCGAGCGCGCGCACCTTGCCTGCCCGGACCTGCGCAATCGCGGTCGGCAGGTTCTCGAACATCAACTCGATCTGCCCGCCGAGCAGATCCTGCATGGCCTGCGCGCTGCCTTTGTACGGAACGTGCGTCAGGTTGACACCGGTCACCAGCTTGAACCACTCGCCGCACATATGCGTCGACGAGCCGCTGCCTGCGGTGCCGAAGTTGAGGCGTCCGGGATTGCTTTTCGCGAGCGCGATGAACTCCCTGACGCTTTTCGCCGGCACCGACGGATGCACGATCAGGATGTTCGGCACGTCGGCGTACATCGCCACCGGCTGCAGGTCGCGCGCCGGATCGTAGCCGAGCTTCGAATAAATCGCGTACGCGGCGTGGATACCGATGGTGCCGAACACGATGGTATAGCCGTCAGGCGTGGCACGCGCCGCGGCCTCCGCGCCGACGTGCCCGCCCGATCCCGGACGATTCTCGACCACCACCTGTTGCCCGTATTCCTTGGTCAAACGCTGCGCAAGCACGCGGCTCAGCACGTCCGCAGTACCGCCCGCGACGAACGGCACGATCAAACGCACGGGTTTGGCCGGATACGCCTGTCCTGAGCCTGTCGAAGCGGGCTGTGCGTGCGCGGGCACCACGATGAGCGCGCTCAGAATTGCCAGAACAACACTCGCATTGCGCATTGCAGTTTCTCCCTGACGAGAGCCGCGCGGATGACTCCGGGGCTACATGTGACGTAACAGATGGTGAATAAGCCCTACCCGGCAATGCTGAGCGCGGGTTTTCAGTATATCCCACGGCATCGC
>JBDSSV010000032.1:0-19733 GCA_039928535.1 Burkholderiales bacterium | reverse complement strand
TACGGCTACGGTATAGAGCCTGGGATCGGGGTATTGAAGGATAGGCAATAAAGCCATAAGTCTTGCTAATTTAACAAATTACAGGCACAATTTAAACTAATATCTACATGTCGGCCGATCTGGGGGCGCGGTGCTTAAGCTGAGGCCGGCACGACAAAACGGGGGCGCGATGAGCAAGCTGATTATATCGCTGATTATATTATGTAGTTGGGCATCCGTGGCGCCTGCGGCAACGACCGCCGACCTCGCCGATGGCGCACCCGATCGTTATATCGTCGTGCATGGCGACACGCTGTGGGGCATCGCTAAGCGGTTCCTGAAAGATCCGTGGAGATGGAACGACCTGTGGAAGGCGAACCAGGCGCAAATCCGTAATCCGAATCTCATCTATCCGGGCGACATCCTCGTCCTCGACCGCTCCGCCGAAGTAATGCGCTTGAAGCTCGTGCGGACGGAAACCGTCAAAGTTCTGCCGGAAATTCGCAGCGAGCCCCTGGTTCCTGCAGCAATACCGGTGATTCCGACGGCCGACATCGAGCCATTTCTCAGCAAACCGCTGGTAATCGCGCAAAACCAGCTCTCCAATGCGCCGCGCATCGTGCGCACCCAGGAAAGCCGCGTCGCGGTGGGCGCTGGCGACGTTGCGTACGCGCAGGGCATTACCAAGGAAAACGGACTTTATTGGCAGATATACAGAACCGGCAACCCGCTGATCGACCCCATCAGCAATGAAACCTTGGGCTATGTCGCGACCTTTCTGGGCGAGGCGCGGGTCAACAAGCTGGGCGACATCAGCACCATCGATATCATCAGCTCGCAACAGGAAATCTATGCGGGCGACTATCTGCAGCCGTCACCGCGCGATATTACTCTCGACGGTTATGCGCCGCACGCCCCCGACAAAAAAGTCGAAGGCCGCATCATTGCGCTCTACCGTCAACTGTACGAGACCGGGCCCAACGCGATAGTCACGCTGAATCGCGGCTCGCGGGACGGACTCGAAGCCGGCCACGTGATGGCGATTTACCGCAACCTGAATGCGCCGACTTTCACCTTGCGCGAGAGCGCGCTGTGGGGCCGCACCGGATTGATCTATGACGACAAGAATCCGAACACCAGCTATCAAAACACGCCTATGGGCAACCGCAATTCTCCATTGTGGGGCCGCCTCGGTCCAGCCGGCATGCTGTATAAGGATGACAAAACCATCGTTCCGAACGTAACGCTGCCAGACGAGCGTTACGGAATATTACTGGTCTTTCGTGTTTTCGACCGCACATCGTACGCGTTAGTCATGAACGCCTCGCGCCCGGTCAACGTGCTCGATATCGTCACGAATCCATAATCCCGTCCGCGTCTTTGCTTTTTTCACAGCCTGACGGTTAGCGGCCTACGGCGACGCCCCAACGTGCCGACGACCGATATCAATGACGCCGCGCATTGGCTGCGCCTCACGCTGATTCCAGGTCTTGGCGATGTCACGCTGCGTAAGCTGCTCACCGCCTTTGGCACGCCCGAACAGGTGCTGGCGGCGCGCCATACCGAGTTGCTCAATTTCGCCGCGGCCGATATCGCGACAGCCATTATTCAAGGTGGCAACCAGGATGGCGCGCAAATCGCGCTCGCGTGGTTAGGCGACGAGGGCAACTCCATCATCACGCTCGGGGATGCCGACTATCCTCAATTGCTGTTGCAGACTGCGGATCCGCCGCTGTTACTCTATGTAAAAGGGCGCGTGGATTTGCTGAACCGGCCGTGCCTCGCGGTAGTCGGCAGTCGCAACGCCACGGCGCAAGGCAGCGAAAACGCGGCGGATTTTGCGCGTACGCTGAGCGAAGCCGGCATAACCATAGTCAGCGGCCTCGCCCTGGGCATAGACGCCGCAGCCCATCGCGGCGGACTCGCCGGCAGCGGTAGCAGCATCGCGCTGGTCGGCACTGGGCTCGACGTTGTCTATCCCGCGCGCAACAAGGCGCTCGCGCATGAACTGGCGTCCAAGGGAACCTTGGTGTCCGAGTATCCGTTGGGCACGCCGCCGCTCGCCAGCAATTTCCCGCGCCGCAATCGCCTAATCAGCGGCATGAGTCTCGGCTGCCTCGTCGTCGAAGCCGCATTGCAAAGCGGGTCCCTGATCACGGCGCGGCTCGCTAACGAGCAGGGCCGCGAAGTTTTTGCGCTGCCCGGGTCCATTCATTCGCCGCTGGCCAAAGGCTGCCATGTATTGATCAAGCAGGGTGCCAAGCTCGTTGATGATGCCAATGACATTCTCGAGGAACTCAAGCTCGCCGGCCGCCCGTCCACATTGCGCGCTGCGCCCGAGCTCGCTGCCGAGGAAACCCTCTTTCTGAACCAGTTAGGCTACGAACCGTGTGCTCTCGACAACTTATGCGTGCGCACCGGGCTGGGCGCGGATGCGGTAAGCGGGCTGCTCCTTGAACTCGAGCTCCGGGGCCTGGTGGAACGCCTTGCGGGCGGGCGCTACCAGCGCTTGCGCTAAGGTCCGGCGCAACGCTGTTCCGCGTGTTATTCAGGCACAATTTCATGCGCAGCCGGCGTTACGCGCTTGCTTAGTCCGCTTTTTGTTCTTATTATCTTGCGCTCGCTCGGCCAGGCAGTGTGCCGTAACTTTTATCACAAACCATTAAATGGCCACAAAAAAACAACCCGCAGCAAAGAAATCCGTCGCCGCGAAAAAATCCGCTCCCGCCGCCGGCAGCAAGAAGCTCATCATCGCCGAGAAGCCTTCGGTCGCGAACGATATTGCGCGCGTGCTGGGCGGCTTCACCAAGCATGGCGAATATTTCGAGAGCGACGACTATGTGCTGTCGTCGGCGGTCGGCCATTTGTTAACGATCGTGCCGCCCGAAGGCGTCGAGGTTAAGCGCGGCAAGTGGTCGCTGGCCAATCTGCCGGTCATTCCGGAACACTTCGATTTGCTGCCGATCGAAAGATCGGAAGAGCGGCTCAAGGTGTTGACCCGGCTGATCAAACAAAAAAATGTTACTGCGCTGATCAACGCGTGCGACGCCGGCCGCGAAGGTGAACTGATTTTCCGTTACATCGTCAACCATACCAAGACCGTCAAGCCGATCGAGCGTCTGTGGCTCCAATCGATGACACCGGCGTCGATTCGCGAAGGCTTCGAGCATTTGCGCAGCAACAAGGAAATGCTGCCGCTGGCCGACGCGGCGGTGTGCCGCTCGGAGGCGGATTGGCTGGTCGGCATTAACGCGACGCGCGCAATGACGGCTTTCAATTCCAAATCAGGCGGCTTCCACCTGACGACTGTCGGGCGCGTGCAAACGCCCACGCTCGCGATCCTGGTCGAGCGGGAAGAGCGGATCAAAAAATTTGTTTCGCGCGACTACTTTGAAGTTCACGCGACTTTCGCCGCCAAGGCCGGCGAGTACAACGGCCGCTGGTTCGACGAAAAATTCAGCAAAGATAAAAAGTCCGACGACGTCGACATCAAGGCGGAGCGCCTGTGGGACCGCGAGCGCGCCGACGCGATTCACGCCAAATGCGAAGGCAAGAATGGCATCGTTGAAGAAGAAAGCAAGCCTTCCTCTCAACTCTCGCCATTGTTATACGACCTCACCAGCCTGCAACGCGACGGCAATTCGCGTTTCGGCTTTTCGGCCAAAACCACCTTGTCTATTGCGCAGGCGCTGTACGAAAAACACAAAGTACTGACCTATCCACGTACCGATTCGCGCGCGCTGCCGGAAGACTATCTGTCCACCGTCACGGCCGCGATGAAGGAACTCGACAAACCTTACCAGCCGTTCGTCAAAAAAATTCTCGCCAACAAATGGGTGAAACCGAACAAGCGCATTTTCAACAATGCCAAGATTTCGGACCACTTCGCGATCATCCCGACGTCCATTGCGCCCAAGAGCCTGACTGAAGCCGAGGCGAAGATCTACGATCTCGTCACCAAGCGCTTCCTGGCGGTATTTTTTCCGGCAGCAGAATTCCAGATCACCACCCGCATCACGCGCGTCGAGAACGAACCGTTCAGAAGCGACGGCAAGATCATGGTCAATGCCGGCTGGCTCGAGATCTATGGCAAAGAAGCCGAGACGGACGACACGCCCGCGCTGGTGCCGGTTGCCGCGAAGGAATCGCCGCGTGCCACTGTCGTCAAGGTTGCCGCGCTGCAGACCAAACCGCCGGCGCGTTATTCGGAAGCCACCCTGTTGTCGGCAATGGAAGGCGCCGGCAAGCTGGTCGAGGACGAGGAGTTGCGCGAAGCCATGCGCGCCAAGGGGCTGGGCACTCCGGCGACGCGCGCGACTGTTATTGAAGGTTTAATTTACGAGAGGTATGTGCATCGCAATGGCCGTGAACTGCAGGCTACCGCCAAGGCGTTTTCGCTGATCACCTTGCTGCGCGGCCTGGAAATCGCCGAGCTAAGCTCGCCTGAGCTGACGGGCGAGTGGGAATACAAGCTTGCCCAGATCGAGCACGGCCAACTTGCCGGGACTGCTTTCATGCGCGAAATCGGCGACATGGTCCGACACATGGTCAAGCAGACCAAGGAACACGAGAACGACACCATACCGGGGGATTTCGCGACGCTGTCCACGCCGTGCCCGAAGTGCAGCGGGGTAGTGAAGGAAAATTACAAGAAATTCCAGTGCCAGAAATGCGACTTCGCACTGTGGAAAATAATGGCCGGCCGCCAGCTCGAGCCCGCAGAAGTCGAGGAACTGATCACCAAAGGCAAAGTGGGGCCGTTGCAGGGTTTCCGCAGCCGCATGGGCAAACCGTTTATTGCGCTGATCAAGCTGAACCCCGAATTCGCGACCGAATTCGATTTCGGCCAAAGCAATGACGCCGACGCCGAACCGATCGACTTTTCAGGTCAGGAATCGCTCGGTGCCTGCCCCAGATGCGGCAACCGCGTGTTTAGCCACGGTGTCGCTTACATCTGCGAGAAAGCGACGGGACCCGATCGCACGTGCGATTTTCGCTCGGGCAAGATCATTTTGCAGCGCCCGATCGAAGTCGAGCAAATGCAAAAACTGCTCACGACGGGCAAGACCGACCTGTTGCACCGTTTTATTTCCAAGAAAGGACGGCCGTTTTCAGCGTTCCTTGCGCGCGGCGCCGATGGCAAGGTCACGTTTGAATTTGCGCCACGCGAACCCAAGGCAGCGGCGGCCAAAGGCAGCGCTAAACCGGCTAAACCGAAGAAAGCCGCCGCGGGCTGATCGGCGACGCAGCCGATCAGAACTCCAGCTCATTAGACGTCCAAATTACGCACGCCCAGCGCATTGCTTTCGATAAAGGCGCGGCGCGGCTCCACCAGATCGCCCATCAGTGTCGTAAAGATCTCGTCGGCGGAAATAGCGTCTTCGATCTGCGCGCGCAACAACCGGCGCACTTTGGGGTCCATGGTGGTTTCCCACAGCTGCGAGGGGTTCATTTCGCCCAGACCTTTATAACGCTGGATGCCGAGGCTTTTCTTCACTTCGTCGAGCAGCCAGTTTAATGCGGTCTTGACGTCGCCGACCACGTGTTTGTGCTCGCCCCGTTTCACGTACGCGCCGGCGCTCAGCAGCCCCTGCAAGACATGGGCGGTCGTCTTGATCTGCTCGTAGTCGCCGCTGTGAAGGAAATCCTCGTCGAGCGCGGTCTGACGCATGTTGCCGTGCTGCGTGCGCTTGATAACCAGCAGGCGCCGTTCGTTTTTCTCGTCGTATTTCGGTTCGATTTTGATGTCTTCTGCGACCAGCGCCGCGGTCAGCCGCTGCGCGCTTTGCGCCGCGCTGTTCTCGTCGGCAAGGCTGATCTCCGGATTGATCAGCAACACCTGCAGAACCGCGGGGTCTATCAGCCGGCTCAGGCGATCGATCACGGCTTCCGCCAGAAAATACTGTTTCGCGACTTGCGCGAGTGTTTCTCTGCCCAAAGCGGGCGCGTCGTTGCCCGGGAAAAGCTCCGCATCATCCAGCGCCAGCTTCAACAAATGCTCTTTGAGCTCGTGCTCGTCCTTTATATAACGCTCGTTCTTGCCATGCTTGACTTTGTAGAGCGGCGGCTGCGCAATGTAAATGTGGCCGCGCTCGAATAGTTCCGGCATCTGGCGGTAGAAGAAAGTCAGCAGCAGGGTGCGGATATGCGAGCCGTCGACGTCCGCGTCAGTCATGATGATGATGCGATGGTAGCGCAGCTTATCGGCGCTGTACTCGTCCTTGCCGAAACCGCAACCGAGCACATTGATCAGCGTAGTGATTTCCTGCGAAGACAAAAGTTTGTCAAAGCGCGCTTTTTCCACGTTCAGAATCTTGCCCTTGAGCGGCAGTATCGCCTGAAACTTGCGGTCGCGGCCCTGCTTGGCGGACCCGCCGGCTGAATCGCCTTCGACGATATACAACTCGCATAGCGCAGGATCTTTTTCCTGGCAGTCGGCGAGTTTGCCCGGCAATCCCAGCGAATCGAGCACGCCTTTGCGGCGCGTCATTTCACGCGCCTTGCGCGCGGCTTCGCGCGCGCGCGCGGCATCGATGATTTTGGACGTTATCATCTTCGCCTCCTGCGGGTTTTCCAGCAGAAATTCGTTCAGCTTGGCGGCAATAATTTCCTGCACCACCGGCTGCACCTCACTCGACACCAGCTTGTCCTTGGTCTGCGAGGAAAACTTGGGTTCCGGCACCTTGACCGACAGCACACAGGTCAGGCCCTCGCGCATGTCGTCGCCCGACGTCTCGACCTTGGCGCGCTTGGCCAGCTCGTTCTGCTCGATAAAGCTGTTGAGGGTGCGCGTCATCGCTGCGCGCAACGCGGTCAGGTGAGTGCCACCGTCGCGTTGCGGAATGTTGTTGGTGAAGCATTGCACGGACTCGGCATAGGAATCGTTCCACTGCATGGCCACTTCGACCGTGATGCCGTCCTTCGAGCCCTCGGCATAGAATATTTTTTGATGCAGGGGCGTCTTGCTGCGATTCATGTACTCGACGAATCCCCTGACACCGCCCGTAAACGAAAAGGTTTCCTGTTTCCCCGAACGCTGATCGATCAGCGCGATGTTCACGCCGTTGTTGAGGAAAGAAAGTTCACGCAGCCGCTTGGCCAGGATGTCGTGGTGAAATTCGACAAGATTGAACGTGGCCTTGCTGGCGAGAAAATGAACTTCCGTTCCTCGTTTTTCGGTTTTTCCCGTCTCCTTGAGCGGAGCCACCGGATCGCCATCGCGGAATTCCATTTGATAGGTCGTGCCGTCGCGCCGTATGGTCAGCCGCAGCCACTCCGACAGCGCATTGACCACTGACACACCGACGCCGTGCAAACCGCCGGAAATTTTGTAGGAGTTGTTGTCGAATTTTCCTCCTGCGTGCAGTTCCGTCATGACAATTTCAGCGGCGCTGCGACGTTGCTCGTCATCCAGCTTCACCTCGGTGGGTATGCCGCGCCCATTGTCCTGGACGCTGACCGAATTGTCCGGGTGGATGGTTATCGTGATCTCATTGCAGTGTCCCGCAAGGGCTTCGTCGATCGCGTTGTCGACGACTTCAAACACCATATGGTGCAGGCCCGTGCCGTCACTGGTGTCCCCGATATACATGCCCGGGCGCTTGCGTACGGCTTCCAGGCCCTTCAGTACTTTTATACTGTCGGCATCGTAATCGTCGCCGTTGGTCGGCTGTTTCTGGTCTGTCATGGTGATCGCTTATAAAACTATCTGGTCACTTCCGGCACCGAGAGGCGCGGCCTTTCCTGCGCTTGCTGCTAGATCCGCATCGGCATCACGACGTATCTGAAATCAGGGTCTTCGCTGATCGTGATCAAGACGCTGCTGTTCGCATCGCCAAATGAGCAAGTGACCTTGTCGCTTGCCAGATTGGCCAGCACGTCGAGCAGATACGTCACGTTAAAGCCGATATCGAGCGCGTCGCCGGTATAACCGATCTCTATTTCCTCGAACGCTTCTTCCTGCTCGGTATTCGTGCAGGAAATACGCAGTTGGCCGTCCGTCAGCGTCCAGCGCACACCGCGGAATTTTTCGTTAGACAAGATGGCGACTCGCTGCAGTGCCTGCTGGAGAACGCCGCGCTCGATCACGAAGTTCTTCTGGTAATTGGTCGGGATCACGCGCGTGAAATCGGGAAATTTTCCGTCCACGACCTTGCTCACCAGCACGACGTCCTGAATGCTGAATTTGACTTGGGTCGGCGCGAGTTCTAGCGTGACGTCGTCGTCACCGTCACTCAGAAGTTTGACCAGTTCCTGCACGGCTTTGCGCGGCAATATAACTTCCAGTGGCTCGACCGGGGCCGACAGCTTCATGCTCGCATACGCGAGCCGGTGACCGTCGGTCGCAACCACTTTCAGCTGGTCGCCGTGCAGCACCAGCAGCATGCCATTCAGATAGTAACGAATGTCCTGTTGCGCCATCGCGTACTGAACCAGCAACAGCAGAGATTTGAATGCTTTCTGCGCAAGCTTGATCGTGATTGCCGCGGCGGGCGCTTTCGTCAGTTTCGGAAAATCTTCCGCGGGGAGAGTTTGCAGCGTGAAGCGGCTTTTTCCGGATTTCACTAACAGTCGGTTGTTCTGGGCTTCAAGCGCGATATCAGCGTGCTCGGGCAGCGCGCGAAGGATGTCCTGAAGTTTGCGCGCGGAAGTGGTGACCGCGTAATTTTCGGTTCCTTTTTGCGGATTGGCGAAACTTGTCGACACTTGTATTTCAAGATCGGTTGCAAGCAGATGCAATCGATCTTCGACCTGTTCAATCAGAACGTTCGACAAGATGGGCAGGGTGTGGCGTTTTTCGACGATGCCCGTCACCGCCTGCAGCGGTTTCAGCAGGTTGTCCCGCTTTGTCTGTACGAGTTTCATATTCTATATATCCCTAGTAGTAATAATAACAGTCGCGGTTTCTGTGGATAAGTATGAAATCATAAGAAGGCTGCGGCTTTGCCGGCTGTTCTGTCCGCGATAACTCGCGCCGGATTGTGTGGATAGTTTGTTGGTGAAATTCTTTAAATTGTAGTTTCCGCTTCTTATGCACAAGTTGGGCGGTAGTTATCAGCCGCGTAAAACCTTGAGTAGGGAATCGAAATCGCGGGTTATGTCGTAGCTGGTTGTCTTCAGCGCGGCGATCTTGCGGCAGGCGTGCAGCACGGTCGTATGATCGCGGCCGCCGAAGGCCTCGCCGATATCCGGCAGGCTCAGATGGGTCAGCTCTTTCGCCAGCGCCATTGCAACCTGGCGCGGCCGCGCAATATTGCGGCTGCGCTTCTTGGAATACATTTCTGATACCTTGATCTTGTAGTAGTCAGCGACGGTTTTCTGGATGTTGTCGATAGAGATTTGCCGGCTTTGCAGCGCGAGGAGGTCTTTCAACGCATCCCGGCAGAGATCGACAGAAATCTGGCGGCCGGAAAAGCGCGAGTAGGCCAGGATGCGTTTGAGCGCACCCTCGAGTTCGCGGATATTCGACTGGCTGTGCGTGGCGATGAAGAAGGCCACCGTTTCATCGAGCACTACATTCTCGGCCTCGGCTTTCTTAAGCAAGATCGCCACGCGCATCTCGAGCTCCGGCGGCTCGACGGCGACGGTCAAACCCCAGGCAAAGCGCGAGATCAGGCGGTTTTCAATGCCGGGGATTTCGCGCGGGTAGGTGTCGCAGGTGATGACGACTTGTTTTCGCGATTCGATGAGCGCGTTAAAAGCGTAGAAAAATTCTTCCTGGGTGCGGCTCTTGCCGCTGAAAAACTGGATATCGTCGATCAACAGCAGATCGAGCGAATGGTAATAGCGCTTGAAGTCGTCGAATGACTTGTGCTGATAAGCGCGCACGACGTCGGACACGTACTGTTCCGCGTGAATGTAGCGGATGCGGCTTTGCGGATTGCGTTGCAACAGCAGATTGCCGATCGCGTGTATCAAGTGGGTTTTGCCGAGGCCGACGCCGCCGTAGACGAACAGGGGGTTATAGGCCTCGCCAGCGCGCTCGGCGACCTGGATCGCAGCGGCGCGCGCCAGCTCGTTTGCTTTACCCGTGACGAATGTGCTGAAACTGAAGTCCGGATTGAGGCGCGAAATATCGCGCGTGCTGGGTTTGGTGCCGCCATTTACGGGGACCAGGGCCTTGGTCGGTAGCGCGGTTTCTTTTTCCGCCAGAATCAGGTTGACGGCGACTTCGCTACCGAAACGTTCGGCGGCGAGGCGTTCGATTTCCGCTAAAAATCGATCGCGTATCCATTGCAGGACGAATCGGTTCGGCGCTGTCAGGGTAAGTAAGTTCTCTGCGGCCTGAAACTTAAGTGGCTTGATCCAGGTTTTGAATTGCTGCGGTGGCAACTGTTGTTCGAAATGGCTAAGACAAGAGCGCCAAAAGCTGTTCATTGTGGGGCAGACAGTGTGGTGACAGCGTTGTTATAGGCAGGCGGAAAGGATGCTGCAACTGGAGCGCAAGTTTAGCGTTTTTGCATCAAGTTATCCACAAACGCGGGCTTTTGAAAGCCCGCAGGTCCTGACGCAAAATCGAATTGACAGAAGCCCTCGTTAACGGTTGTAATAGCGGGCTTTTCATACCAGTTCAGGCATAAATCATGAAACGGACCTATCAGCCGTCGACCACCCGCCGCAAACGCACGCATGGCTTTCGCGTGCGAATGAAAACCCGCGGTGGCCGTGCGATTCTGCGGACGCGTCGCGCAAAAGGGCGCGCGCGTCTCGGCGTTTGACGCGTCCGGCGGCTGGATTTTCTTTTTCAAGGGCGAGCCGGCTGGCGGGGCGGCACGCATTTGCGTCCGTATTTGCCTATAAATGTTCGGTGGCCGGCAGATTCTTCCAGGTTTACGCCAAGCCGAATAACCGCGCGGACTCACGCTTGGGAATAACCGTCAACAAGCGCTTTGTTCCACAGGCAACGGCAAGAAATCTCTGTAAACGGCTGGCGCGCGAGGCCTTTCGCGTTAATGGTTCAGCGTTAAAGGGAGTCGATCTTGTCGTGCGCGCTCGCTCGGTTGTGCTGTCCGCTTCATCTGCGCAGGCGCGCGCAGAAATTCTGGAACTCATGAAGCGCGCGCGACAGTTGTGTTGCGACGAAGCAGATTCCGCACCACTGCGTTAAACAATACACGCGCCAACCCACATTCGGCTCTAACATGGATACCCAGCGACTTATTCTGTTCATGCTTTTCACGTTCTCGGTGTTTTTCCTGATGGACGCGTGGCAAAAGGACATGCACCCGCAGCGTGCCGTGCCCGTGGCGGAAGTGCCCGCCGCGAGCCCCAGCTTGGCGCCAGTGCCGACTGTGACCCAGCCTTTGGGCGCCAGCGTGCCCGCGGCGCCGGCGCCGGCTACCAGCGTCGTCAGTGGTGAGTTGCAGAAAGGCGAATCCGTCCGGGTTCAAACTGATATTTTTATCGCCGAGATTGATACGGCCGGCGGCGATTTGCGTCATCTGGAAATGCTCGGTCAGCGCGACACGCTGGACAAGAAAAAGAACTTCACGCTCCTCGAGGTCCAACCGGAGCGCACGTACATCGCGCAGTCGGGCCTGATCGGCAATGACCTGCCGAACCATCGCACGCGCTTTACCACGAGCGAGCGCGACGTCAAGCTCGCTGACGGTGCAGCGGGCGTAACGGTGCGTCTTACCGCGCTTACTCCGACTGGAATCAATGTCACGAAGATCTACGGGTTTCATCGTGACAGCTATGTAATCGACGTGAGTTACGAGATTGAGAACAAGAGCGCAGCGCCGGTCCAGGCAGACAGCTATTTTCAGCTCGTGCGCGACGGCAAGCCGCCGGTCGGGGATTCGGCGATGTTGCCGACCTACACGGGAATTGCCGTTTATACGGACAAGGAAAAATTCCAGAAAGTCGCCTTTACCGATATTGACAAGGGCAAAGTCAATTACCCGAAGAAAAGCAATGACGGCTGGATCGCGATGCTGCAGCACTATTTCCTGAGTGCCTGGCTGCCGGCGAACAACGTGCCGCGCGAATTTTATACGCGGCATCTTGAAAATGGACTTTATGCGGCCGGTGTCATTCTGCCCGTGGGAGTGATACCGCCGGGCGCGACCGCAACTGTTTCAGTGCCGCTTTATGCGGGCCCGCAGGAGGGCGAGAAACTTGCCAAACTGGCGCCGGGTCTCGATCTGACGATCGATTACGGCTGGCTGACGATAATCGCGAAGCCGCTGTTCTGGTTCCTGCTGTGGTTGCACCAGTGGGTGAGCAATTGGGGTGTGGCTATCATTATCCTGACGATCGCGCTTAAAGCGGTGTTTTATCCCTTGTCTGCGGCGAGCTACCGTTCGATGGCGCGCATGCGCGTGTTGGCGCCCAGGTTACAAAAGCTCAAGGACATGTACGGGAATGACCGTCAACGCATGAACCAGGCGATGATGGAACTGTATAAGACCGAAAAAATAAATCCGCTCGGCGGCTGCTTGCCTGTAGTTGTGCAAATACCTGTTTTTATTGCGCTTTATTGGGTTCTTCTGGCGAGCGTTGAATTAAGGCATGCGCCATTTGCTTTGTGGATAGACGATTTATCGAGGCCAGATACTCTTTTTGGCGTGTGGTTTGGAATGCCCATTGGTCTTCTTCCCATCTTGATGGGGGCCACGATGATTTTTCAGACGTCTCTAAATCCGGCACCGCCGGACCCGGTCCAAGCCAAGATTATGAAAATCATGCCGATCGCATTCAGCGTGATGTTCTTCTTCTTCCCCTCCGGTCTGGTGCTCTACTGGCTGGTCAATAATATTCTGTCGATTGCCCAGCAATGGCAAATCACTCGTGCCGTGGAGAATTCTAAACCGGCACATGGCAAATGAGCCGATAGCGGCGATCGCGACTCCGCCGGGTCGTGGCGGCATCGGTGTTGTGCGCATCTCTGGCAAGGATATCGGCACTATCCTGCGGGCCTTGATTGCCACAGCCATAACGCCCCGACGCGCAACGCGGGCTGATTTTCTCGACAGTGGCGGTGCAGTGATCGATCAGGGTCTGGTGCTTTATTTTTCGGCACCGCATTCTTATACGGGTGAAGACGTCATAGAGTTGCACGGGCACGGCGGCCCGGTAGTGCTGCACCTGCTGCTGCAACGGTGCCTGGAATTGGGAGCGCGGGTCGCGCAACCCGGCGAATTCACGAAGCGCGCATTCCTCAACGACAAGCTCGACCTCGCACAGGCGGAAAGCGTCGCCGACCTCATCGACGCGTCGACGGCGCAGGCCGCGCGTTGCGCGGTCCGCTCGTTACAGGGCGAGTTCTCCAGCCGGATTACCGCGATGGTCGACGCGCTCACCGATTTACGAGTCTGGATCGAGGCGACTCTCGATTTTCCGGAAGAAGAGGTGGACGCTCTGGAACGCACGAATGCGCGGTCGAGACTGGCGGACGTACGCGAACAGCTACGCAAAATAATCGACGCTTCGCGGCGAGGCAAACTCTTGCGCGAGGGCATTCATGTCGTATTGGCAGGCCAGCCGAACGTGGGCAAATCGAGCCTACTTAACGCTTTGGCTGGGGCCGAGCGCGCTATTGTTACTGAAATACCTGGCACCACCCGCGACGCGATCCGGGAAACAATCAATCTGGATGGAATTCCGCTCCATATAATTGATACTGCAGGCCTGCGTGAACCTCGCGATCCGGTGGAAAAGATCGGCATTGCCAAAACGTGGGAAGCAATAGCAACCGCTGATCTCGTGTTATGGGTAAGTGATGTCGCGCGGGTAGAGACGGAAATTGAAGATCCGGCGCTACAAGCGCGCCTGCCAAAAGCGGTATCGCGCCTGCGCATTCTGAACAAGATCGATCTAATCGCAACGCTGCCTTACCGCCGAACCAACGGACAAGTCACAGAAATCGCGCTTTCGGCGAAATCTGGCGAAGGGTTGGATATTTTGCGCGCAGCAATCCTCGAACTCGCTGGTTGGGGCGGTGGTAACGAGGGCGTGTTCATGGCGAGGGAGCGTCATCTGCAGGCGCTTAATCTTGCGTCTGACCATGTCGATCAGGGGCTGGCTCAAGGCGGCGCGCTTGAGCTGTTGGCTGAGGAACTCAGGCTGGCGCAAAAAGCATTAGAAACCATCACCGGCGAGGTCTCCGCCGACGATCTATTGGGTAAAATTTTCTCCAATTTTTGCATTGGAAAATAACAGATTCGAGATGTTCCACGTGGAACATTGGGACTCGGCAAGGCTATTTTTATGTTCCACGTGGAACATTCGTTGGTTAACCCTCAAAACTTCGTTTTTACTGGGGTTTCGGGTATTATGGCGACCCCGTGCCATCCAGCTGAAATCGTGCATTTCCCTGAAAAATTTGACGTAATTGTGGTTGGCGGCGGCCATGCCGGCACGGAGGCGGCGCTGGCCAGCGCGCGCATAGGGCGCCGCACACTGTTGCTGACCCATAATGTCGAAACGCTTGGGCAAATGTCGTGCAACCCGTCGATCGGCGGTATTGGTAAAGGCCATCTGGTAAAGGAAGTCGATGCGCTGGGTGGCGCGATGGCAAGCGCTACCGACGAAGCGGGCATTCAATTTAGGACGCTGAATTCCAGCAAAGGATACGCAGTGCGTGCCACGCGCGCGCAGGCTGACCGCGTGTTGTATCGTAAAGCGATCCGAGCACGACTGGAAAATCAATCTAACCTGTTGATATTTCAGCAATCAGTAGATGATTTAACCGTCGAGGGTGACGCGATTACCGGTGTCGTCACGCAGATCGGTTTGCGCTTTAAGGCAGATGCGGTGGTATTAACGACCGGGACATTTCTCGCCGGACTGATTCATGTGGGTCTACAGCATCATCAAGCCGGTCGCGCCGGCGATCCGCCGGCCATTAGTTTGGCCGCACGTTTGCGCGAATTGCAGTTGCCGGCCGGCCGGCTCAAGACCGGCACGCCGCCGCGCATCGATGGACGCAGCATAGATTTTTCGCAGCTTGCCCCACAACCGGGTGATGAGCCGCGACCCGTATTTTCATTCCTGGGTACGCGCGAGCAGCATCCGCCGCAATTACCGTGCTGGATTACGCATACCAACTTGCGTACCCACGACATCATACGCGGCGGTCTTGATCGTTCGCCGATGTTTACCGGCGTAATCGAAGGCGTGGGTCCGCGCTACTGCCCGTCGATCGAAGACAAGATCACCCGCTTTGCGGACAAATCCTCGCATCAGATTTTTCTCGAGCCGGAAGGCTTGACGGTCAGCGAGTTTTATCCCAATGGCATATCGACGAGCCTGCCGTTCGACGTGCAGCTCGCGCTGGTGCGCTCGATCAAAGGCCTGGAAAACGCGCATCTCACGCGGCCCGGCTATGCGATCGAATACGATTACTACGATCCGCGCGCGCTTAAGAGTTCGCTTGAAACCAAATCCATCAAGGGTCTGTTTTTCGCCGGCCAGATCAATGGCACGACCGGCTATGAAGAGGCGGCCGCGCAAGGGTTGCTCGCCGGCATCAATGCAGCGCGCTTTGGCACCGGCGACGAAAGCTGGTGTCCGCGCCGCAACGAAGCCTATCTCGGCGTGCTGGTCGATGATCTGATCACGCGCGGCGTGTCCGAACCGTACCGCATGTTTACGAGCCGCGCCGAATACCGGTTAAGCTTGCGTGAAGACAACGCAGACATGCGTCTTACTGAAATCGGCCGCCAGCTCGGACTCGTTGACGACCGCCGCTGGCAGCACTTCGAGTGCAAGCGCGAGGCGGTGACGCGCGAGTTCGAGCGGTTGAAATCCAGCTGGGTCAATCCAAACGTCATCGCGCGGCATGAGTGCGAGCGCGTGCTCGGCCAGGCGATAGAGCGCGAATACGCGCTGCTCGAATTATTGCGCCGGCCCAACGTTACGTATGCCTCCCTGATGACGCTGCCTGCGGCCGGTCCGGCGGTCGACGATCCGCAGGTCGCCGAGCAGGTCGAAATTCAGTGTAAATACGAGGGCTACATCACGCGCCAACAGGACGAAATTCAGCGTCAGGCAGCGCATGAGACGACGCGTCTGCCGGCCGATCTCGATTATCGCGGTGTGCGCGGCTTGTCGATCGAAGCTCAGCAAAAACTCAATCAGCACCGGCCCGAAACTCTGGGGCAGGCGGCGCGCGTCTCCGGCATCACGCCGGCGGCCATTTCGCTGTTGCTCGTTCATCTGAAGCGCGGCTTCGGCGTCGCCCGGAAAACGGCTTGAGTTCCGCCGAGCAGCTGGCGCAAGGCATCGCGGAACTCGGTTTGCAGGTTTCCGCAGATGTCCAAACCAAACTGACAGATTATCTGGCGCTGATCGCGAAGTGGAATCGCGTGCACAATCTTACCGCCGTGCGCGAGGACGCCAAGATGGTCAGCGTGCACGCGCTCGACTGTCTGGCCACCGTACAGCATCTGCGCGCGGGTTCCGTCGTGGACGTCGGCAGCGGGGCCGGTCTGCCGGGCATTCCGCTGGCGCTGATGTGGCCGCAGTCGCGTGTCGTGCTGCTCGACAGCAATCACAAGAAAGCCGCGTTTCTACGTCAGGCGGTAATCGAATTGGGTCTAAAGAACGCCGAAGTCGTGTGCGAGCGCGTCGAGTTATGGCGTCCCGCCGAGCGGTTTGAGCTCGTCATCTCACGCGCGTTTTCCGATTTACCGGAGTTCGTCAAACTGGCCGGCAGCTTGTGCGCGCCTGATGGATTGGTGGTGGCGATGAAAGGCGTATATCCGGATGAGGAATTGGCGCAATTGCCGGCCGCTTTTGAGCTGCGCAGCGCGTTGCCGCTCAACGTGCCTGGCTTGAACGCGGCGCGCCACTTGATTTTGCTCGGTCCCGCGCGGGCATGAAATGACCCGCATACTCGCGATTACGAATCAGAAAGGCGGCGTCGGCAAGACCACTACCGGCGTCAATCTCGCGGCGAGTCTTGCCGCAACAAAGCAACGCGTGCTGCTGGTCGACCTTGATCCGCAGGGTAACGCGACCATGGGTAGCGGCATCGACAAGCGCGCGCTCAAAGCAACGATCTATCACGTGCTGTTGGGCGAAGCGGAAATCGGCGCAGTACGCGCGCGATCGACGAGCGGTAACTACGATGTCGTACCGGCCAACCGGGAACTGGCGGGCGCCGAGGTCGAGCTGGTCGATATCGATCGCCGCGAAACGCGGTTGAAGACGGCGCTCGGCACCCTGGAACACGAGTACGATTTCATTTTGATCGATTGTCCGCCCGCGTTGAATCTGCTGACGGTCAACGGGCTGTGCGCAGCGCACGCGGTGCTTATTCCCATGCAGTGCGAGTACTACGCGCTCGAGGGCCTGAGTGATCTGGTGCAGACGATCAAGAAAGTGCGCACCAATCTCAATCCGCAATTGCAGATCGAAGGTCTATTGCGCACGATGTTCGACCCGCGTAACACGCTGGCGCAGCAGGTGTCGGCACAACTGCAGCAGCATTTCGGCGACAAGCTGTACCGCACGGTAATCCCGCGCAACGTGCGACTCGCCGAGGCGCCCAGCCATGGCGTACCGGCGCTGGGTCTTGAGCACGGTTCCAAGGGCGCGCAGGCCTACCTTGCTCTCGCCGGCGAAATGCTCAATCGTGCGGTTCCGGCTGTTTAAAGAACGACGATATATATATGGCCAAGATGAAAGGACTGGGACGCGGCCTGGATGCTCTGCTCGGCGGCGATGAAACTACTGCGGCGCCTGCCGCTGCCGATCAGCAGGCCGAACTGAAAATCGATCTGCTGCAGCCGGGCAAGTACCAGCCGCGTATGCAGATGGGCGAAACGGCGCTCAAAGAACTGGCCGATTCGATCAAGGCGCAAGGTGTCATACAGCCGATACTGGTGCGCCCAGTGGGTGGCGGGCGCTACGAAATCATCGCTGGAGAGCGGCGCTGGCGCGCGGCGCGCATCGCCGGCTTGACCGCGGTGCCCGCGCTGGTGCGTGAGGTGCCCGACAATGCGGCGCTCGCCATGGCGTTGATCGAAAACATCCAGCGCGAAGATTTGAACGCGCTCGAACAGGCCAACGGCATTCAGCGCCTGGTTACGGAGTTCGGCATCACCCACGACCAGGCGGCTGAAATGGTCGGCCGTTCACGCAGCGCGGTGACCAATCTATTGCGCCTGCTGGCACTGGCCGAGCCGGTACGGAATCTGTTGCAGCAGGGCAAACTAGACATGGGGCATGCGCGTGCGCTGCTGGCTTTGTCGGGTATGCAACAAATCGAGACCGCGCGGCTGATCGCGGAGCGCGGCATGTCGGTGCGCGATACTGAAAAGCTGATCGGGCGCCTCGTAACCGGCGGCGCCGGCAAAAAAACCCGTCGTATCACCGACCGCGATATCCTGCGGCTACAGGAAGATCTGGCGCAAAAGCTCGGTACACCGGTGGCAATTAAAACCGGTGCAAAAAAGGGCAGCGGCAAGCTGACCATCGCCTACAGTTCGCTGGATCAGCTCGACGCAGTGCTGGCGCGGTTGATGCGTTGAGGACGTTGTGTGCTGCACCGCAATGCGGTTTGACGCATAACGCTAAGTCTTAGTACAATCAATGGGTTTGCTCCAATGAACAGCTGGCTGGGTTTGAAGATCGAGAGCAAACCCCTGCGCACGGTATTGGGTTGGCAGCTTTATGCGACCGCGGTAGTGGCCGTTGGAGCCGGGTTGGCGTTTGGCGTGCACGGCGCGGTGTCGGCGGTATTGGGTGGGCTGGTCAGCTGGGCGGCGGGTCTGGTCTTTGCGTTGCTGGTGTCAGGCGGCCGCGTGAGAGCCGCCGCGGAAACGCTGCGTATCCTGTTTCGCGCGGAGGCGAGCAAGATTTTGCTGACGGTTGTCCTCTTGTGGCTGGTATTAACGATATACCGTGAAGTCGTACCGGCCATGTTTTTTGCGGCATTTATCGTCTCGCTGCTGGTGTCCCAGGCGGCGTTATTAGTGCGTGAAACTTGAATCGATTTAGGAACGAGCAATGGCTGTCGAAGCCGAACTGACCCCGACCGAATATATTGGTCATCACCTGACCTTCAATGCCCACTCCGTGGGCGACGGAGCGTTCTGGACATTGCATCTCGACACCCTCAGCGTGTCCATCCTGCTTGGTCTAATCGGCATCGGTTTCATCTGGTGGGTCGTGCGTGGCGCTACGTCCGGGGTGCCGGGCAAGCGCCAGGCCTTCGTCGAACTCGCGGTTGAATTCGTCGATTCCCAGGTCAGGGACATCTTTCACGGTAAACGCACGTTCATAGCACCGGTCGCGCTGACGGTTTTCGTGTGGGTCCTGCTCATGAATGCCATGGATTTTCTGCCCGTGGACATAGTTGGTCTCGGCACGCATCACATTTCGGAACACGGCTTTCGCATCGTTCCCACAGCCGATGTAAACACGACGTTTGCACTAGCGCTGACTGTGTGGCTGCTGATGATTTTTTTCAGTATCAAGATCAAGGGGTTCGGCGGCTTTATCCATGAGCTGTTCTGCTCGCCCTTCGGCATCAAGCCGTTGTGGATCGCGCCGCTGCTGATGGTTTTCAACCTGACGTTCAACCTGGTTGAGTATATTTCGAAGCCGCTGTCGCATTCGCTGCGGCTGTTCGGCAACATGTACGCGGGCGAAATCATTTTTCTTCTGCTGTGGATGTGGGCATCGACCAGTTCGCTAAGCGGCGACTATTACATCGGCACGATTGCGGCCGTCGTGCTGGGATTGGGATGGTCGATTTTCCATATTCTGATCGTCGCTTTGCAGGCTTACATTTTCATGATGCT
>JBDSSV010000031.1:0-5046 GCA_039928535.1 Burkholderiales bacterium | reverse complement strand
GCCGGTGGTGCCTTCGTAGATCGTCGTGATGCGCGCGTCGCGCAGGTACTGCGCGGCACCCGTCTCTTCGACGAAGCCCATGCCGCCGTGTATCTGCACGCCAGTAGATGCGACTTCGATGCTTTGCTCGGTGCACCAGCCTTTGACGACGGGGATCAGGAAATCGACGAGCGCCTGGTTCTTGCGGCGCTCATTGTCGTCGGGATGGTGGTTCGCTTTGTCGAGCGCCGCCGACGCGGAATAAGCCACCGCGCGCATCGCTTCGGTCTGCGCTTTCATCATCAGCAGCATGCGTTTGACGTCGGGATGATGAATGATGGTCACGCGGTCGCCGCTTTTCTGCCCGATCGCGCGGCCCTGCACGCGCGTCTTTGCGTACTCGCGCGCGTGCTGGTAGGCGCGTTCAGCGAGCGCGACGCCTTCGAGGCCGACGCCGAGGCGCGCATGGTTCATCATGATGAACATGTATTCGAGGCCGCGGTTCTCTTCGCCGACGAGATACCCGACAGCGCCTTTGCCGTCGCCATAGGCCAGCACGCAGGTCGGGCTCGCATTGATGCCCATCTTGTGCTCGATCGACACGCATTTCACGTCGTTGCGGGAGCCCAGGGTGCCGTCGTCGTTGACGATGAATTTCGGCACGATGAAGAGCGAAATGCCTTTGACGCCTTCGGGCGCGGTAGGCGTGCGCGCGAGGACGAGGTGGATGATGTTCTCCGCCATGTCGTGCTCGCCCCAGGTGATGAATATCTTGGTACCGTGCAGCAGATAATGCTCGCCGTCAGGCTCCGCGCGCGTGCGCACCGCGGACAGGTCCGAACCTGCCTGTGGTTCGGTGAGATTCATGGTACCGGTCCACTCGCCGGACGTGAGCTTGTGCAGATACTTTTCTTTTTGCTGCGGCGAGCCCTTGAGCTTGACCGCCTCGAGCACGCCGGAAGTCAGCATGGGGCACAGGCAGAACGCCATGTTGGCGCTGTTCCACATCTCCTGCACCGGCATCGCGACGACATGCGGGAGGCCCTGGCCGCCGAAGTCGGTCTGCCCCGACAGACCGTTCCAGCCGCCGTCGACGAATTGGCGGTAGGCTTCCTTGAATCCGGGAGAAGTTTTGACTTTGAAATCGGCAAGCTTCGCGCCGTCCTTGTCGCCGACGCGATTGAGCGGATCGAGCACTTCGGAGGCAAACTTGCCCGCCTCGTCGAGCACCGCGTCGACCAGGTCCCCAGTCACCTCCGCGCAATCGGGCATCGCCGTAATATCGGCGAGCCCGACCAGGGCCTTGATGACGAACTGCATGTCCTGCAACGGCGCGGCGTATGTTGACATCGGGAACCTCCGTGAGGAGTTAGGCGTTAGGCGTGAGGCGTTTAGGGACCTGCTCGCGATTCGCTCTCATGGCTTTTCCTCCTCACGCCTCACGCCTCACCGCTCACAGCGCTGCTGTGAGCTCCGGCACCGCCTTGAACAAATCCTCCACCAGCCAGTAATTGGCGACCTGGAAGATCGGCGCTTCGGCGTCCTTGTTGATGGCGATGATGACCTTGCTGTCCTTCATGCCCGCGAGATGCTGGATCGCGCCGGAGATGCCGACCGCGACGTATAGCTCGGGCGCGACGATCTTGCCGGTCTGGCCGACCTGGTAGTCGTTCGGCACGAAGCCCGAGTCCACCGCCGCACGCGACGCGCCGACCGCGGCGCCGAGCTTGTCGGCAAGTGCTTCGAGCAATTTGAAATTTTCGCCGCTGCCCATGCCGCGTCCGCCGGACACGATGATGCGCGCCGCCGTCAGTTCAGGCCGCGTCGACTTCGTGAGCTCGTGGCCCTTGAATTGCGAAAGACCGCTGTCGGCTACCGCCGCGATATTTTCGAGCGGCGCTGCGCTGGCCGCCGCGCCCGCCGCGTCGAAGCCGGTAATGCGCACGGTGATGACCTTGATCGGGTCTTTCGACTGCACGGTGGTCATCACGTTGCCCGCGTAAGTCGGCCGCACGAAAGTATCGGGCGACACGATGGCGCTGATGTCAGAAATTTGCGCAACGTCGAGCAGCGCTGCCGCGCGCGGCATGAAATTCTTGCCAAAGCCGGTTGCCGGCGCGAGGACGTGCGTGTAGTTCTTCGCGATCGACACCACCAGCGCAGCCAGGTTTTCCGCGAGCGGCGCGGCGTAATGCGGAGCATCGGCGACCAGCACCTTGACAACACCGGCGATTTTCGACGCGGCGGCGGCCGCTTCCGCGCAGCCGCTACCCGCGACAAGCACGCTGACGTCGCCACCGAGTTTCGACGCCGCCGCAATCGTATTGGCGACGCCCGTCTTGAGTTGCTTGTTATCGTGTTCTGCTACGACCAGGATAGCCATTTAAATTACCTTCGCTTCGTTCTTGAGTTTATCGACGAGTTCGGCGACGTCGGCGACTTTCACGCCGGCGCCGCGCTTGGGCGGCTCCTCGACCTTGAGCGTCGTCAGCCGCGGCGTCACATCGACGCCCAGTGCGTCCGGCTTGATATTCTCGAGCGGTTTCTTTTTCGCCTTCATGATGTTGGGCAATGTCACGTAGCGCGGCTCGTTGAGGCGCAAATCCGTGGTGACGACCGCCGGCATTTTGATCGTGAGGTTCTCGAGCCCGCCGTCGACTTCACGCGTTATGTCGGCGTGGTCGCCGGCAACTTCGAGCTTGGATATGAACGCGGCCTGCGGCCAGCCGAGCAGCGCCGCGAGCATTTGCCCGGTCTGATTGCAATCGTCGTCGATCGCCTGCTTGCCGGTGATCACGAGCCCGGGTTGCTCCTTGTCGACGATCGCCTTAAGTAATTTGGCGACCGCGAGCGGCTGCACATCTGCTGCTGTCTCAATCAGGATGGCGCGGTCGGCGCCCATGGCCAGCGCCGTGCGCAGGGTTTCCGTGCATTGCAGAACGCCGACGGACACCACGACTATTTCGGTGACGGTGCCCGCTTCCTTCATGCGCACCGCCTGCTCGACGGCGATTTCGCAGAACGGGTTCATTGCCATTTTGACGTTTGCCGTTTCCACGCCGGTGCCGTCGGCTTTGACGCGCACTTTGATATTGGGATCGACCACGCGTTTGATTGGGACCAGGACCTTCATTACCACCTCGAGTTGGAATTTGCGGCGGCAGCCGCGGGAAAGAGCCGAATTTTACCGGATTCAGACGGCGCGCGTTAGAAGTGCCTCTAAGGCTCGAATCGCGCGCCCGATGTGCGGATCACTTTGCCGATGCGCGCATACTCGCTCCTGATATGCGCCGCGAATTCCGCGGGGGTACTGCCGATCGGTATCACCGCCTCGAACGACATGCGCTCGACGATATCGGGCGCGTGCGTCGCTGCGATGATGTCGCGGGCAAGCCGATCGACAATCGCGCGTGCGGTCGCGGCCGGCGCGAGTATTCCATACCAGGATCCGGCCTGGTAGTCCGGCACGCCCGATTCCGCCACCGTCGGTAAATCGGGGAGTGCCGGCGTGCGTTTGGTACCGGTCATCGCGATTGCGCGCAGGCGCCCCGCCTTGACATGCGGCAGCATGGCGACCGCGCTCGAAAACATCAGCTGCACGTGGGCGGCGAGCAGATCCGTTGACGCGGGCGCGAGCCCCTTGTACGGAACGTGCACGAGGTTCGTCGCGGTCATCGACTTGAACATCTCCGTTGCGAGGTGGGTCGTGCTGCCTATTCCGTTCGATGCGTAATTCAGCTGTCCCGGCCGCGCCTTCGCCAGCGCGATCAATTCGCGCACGGACGTCACCGGCACCGACGGATGCACCACCACCAGCAGCGGCGCGGACGCAATAAGGCTGATCGGCGCAAAGTCGCGCAGCGGATCGTACGTGGGATGTGCCTGCAGGTTGGGTATTACCGCGAGCGTCGCCACATTGCCGAGCAGCAGCGTGTAGCCGTCGGGCGCGGCTTTCGCTGCGAGTTCCGCGCCAATGAGGCCGCCCGCACCCGCACGGTTGTCGATCACCACCTGCTGCTTCAGCGTGCCGGCCATGCGCTGGCCGATCAGGCGCGCGATGGTATCGTTGCCGCCGCCCGGGGGCTGCGGCACGATCAGGCGCAGCGGCCGCACCGGATAGTCCTGCGCGCCGACAGCGCCGCCAGCCGCGACAAGCAACGCTGCCGCGCAAATGACCCCGGCGATCGGCTGCATGGGTTTCATGCGGCGAGCAGGCGCGCCAGACGCGCGGCGTCGTCGAGCTTCTCCAGACCAAGCACGCTGTCGCACAATTCCCGCACTTGGCCCGCCGGCAGCACGTGCGACGCCAGTGTTTCGAATTTTTTCACGACCGCGGACTCAGCGGCGAAACTCTCTTTGGCGCGCGACATCTCGCGCGTGCGCCTGAGCACCGTGCCGTCCTTGAGAAAAATTTCCACTTGTACCATCTGCCGGAATTTGGGGCCGCGCGCGGTGATTGCCGGAGCGTGCGCCACGCTGACCTTTTCCGCGAGCGCCATGCGCGCGTGATCGGTCAGTTTGGCCGCAGTGAACTGATCGACGAACACTTCGCCGTCGATGAGCAGCGTCGCGACGCAATAAGACAGATTGAGCTGCGCCGCGGTGAAACCCTGCGGCACGTATTTCCAGCCGACGTGATTGACCGTCGCCTGCGAGCCGTGCACGACGATCTTTGCCACATCATCCGCCTTGAACGCGCGTTCGGCCTTCAATTCAGTGATTGCATCGAGCGTCGAATGGGTGCTACCCACGCATGAATAGAATTTCAGCGCCACATTCATCGTCTGCCAGACGCTGCCGAATCCCGCAGTGAGTTCGGCCATGTTGAAACCATCGTGCGAGCGCGAAAACGTCGTGCAGAATCCGCCATACTCGCTTTCGAACACATTCACGATGCCGGTGAAACCCGCGCCGGCAAGCTGCGCCGCATACAAACCGCTTTGCGCCGCGCGGCCCGCGTGCATGCGCTTCACCATGGAGCCGAACTGTGCGGCCATCAGTCCGCAGGACTGCGTACCGGCAATGCCCAGCGCGTGCACGGTTTTGCCGGTGTCGAGCCGCAATGCG